>JAGFXO010000213.1 GCA_017861285.1 Geobacteraceae bacterium
AAAACTAGCTTATGAGCCATCACGGAAGGGAAAAAGGACCGTCAGTGGTGGATCGGCTAAAACCTTGTTTATCCGATGTCCCTATCTCTTAGAGAGTACAGGGACTTGATATTGACTCGATCCAACTTGCCGCTGCCTATCTCTGGTAATGACTCAAAAAATTGAATGATGCGCGGGTTGCCGGAGAAAGAGGCAAGAACTGTTTCAGGCATCAGCAGCAAAGCGATTTTCACTGCGAATCTCGCAGGATGCCCTGATTGGAAGATGAGAACAGGGTACCTCGGGTAGCAGCATTCAGCTTTCCTAACAAACGCTCGTTATTTATCACATTAGGTTTCTTCTGTCAAGCTTTTTCTTAAAGCGGCTTGCAATTCAGACACTGCAGGGGGTCGGAAGGGGGAAAGAGGGCAGCGAGTGGGTTCGGCAGTTAGTTTGGGGAAAGTATCTCGACGAGGCCCAGGGAGGTCATGATCTGGCCAGGCTATTTTCCGGAGGCAAGACAATAGAGGTCCGGCCTCAGTCGAACTGAAGTACAAGGGTTGGAAGATGGGAAAACATCTCAAGAGAACAGAGGATGCAATTTAGGGTGGCCGAGCCTGATTAAGCGCATGAGCCAGACTTCGTCGGAGGCGGCGGGTTTTAGTCAGGATCTTTTTTCGGGCAGACTCACTGAGGGTCAGGACTAATTCTTGATGTTGAAGGGGTGTCAGGAAGGCCATGTAATTTTGGTAATAGATGATGATCACGGTCAGGGTAGGGCGTAAGAGCTCGAGGGTGCGGGTCTGAGTTTTGGTGTTCAGCTCCTTACGACGGATCCGTAGGAGAAACCATTGGATAAGGCTATAGGTCAGCAAAACGAAGACGACCTGATGAACCACCAGAGAAAAGACACGGGCAGCGAAGTCCTCCAGATCACTAAAGCACTTCAGTTGCCGATGTCGTTCTTCAATGGCGGAACGTAACCCATACTCCTCGCGAGTAGAGGCCGGCTTGTCGATCGGTGCCGTATCGAGCAGCACCCAGTAGTCGGCATGTCCGTCGGCATAGATTTCTCGGTTGACCAGGACGTTCAAAGGGATAGGACAGCTGGAAAAGGTCTCCACTGCAGTTACGGCCGCTATTTCGGAACGAGCATGCACCTTTGAAGGATCGGGCGGATTCGGGCGATCTGGCGGAGGCATTTGTGCTTTCTTCCGGGCCAACGTTCTTTGTCGTGCCTCTTCCCGCTTTTGGAGCCATTCGGGGCGGTGAACAGGGATCGGCTTCGAAACGGACACGGCGGCCACCCAGGGCTGGAAGGAGAGCTCCCCCGCCTGGGCCAGACCGACCACATCCTGGTAAATGTCCATATTCCGACGCGCCGGAATGAGCACATTGATTCCCCACTCTTGCTTACACCGTCCGATCTGAGCCCCGTCCAAAAAACCCCGATCCAGAATCAACCGCTTCATCCCCCCACGGCCATGGTGCTCGACAAAGGCTTCCACGAGGCGATAAAGAAGCGGGGCTTCGTGGTCCTGACCCGCCGTGACCACGAGCCCCGCGTAGAGGAAAAACTCGGCGGCCCGGTTGGTGTGGATCAGGCTAACCAGTTTGTAGCAGCGCTTCCAGGTGCACCGGGCGCGCTCCTTCGCCGTCACGTTCGAGGGATCGACCGGATGATTATTCTCATCGAACAGCATGAGCGAAGAGTTCTCATAGTTCGGATTATTGGGCACAAACAGGTACGTGGCATCGCCAATGAAAATCCCTTCGGCATCGAAGGCATGATGCTGCTTGAAGATCCCCACCACATCCCGATTAAACCAGGTCTGAAGAAGCTCCGGTTCCGTTCGCCGCGCCATCTTGCGCAGATAATCCTGATCGCATGGCGTCTGACGGTCGAACGTATTCTTTTCGTTGAACCCTTCACAGGCCAACGATACATCCCCCGTTTGGGGATGGACCGCTTTATGACCCATCTCGGGGCCAAAGGCCTGTACCATTCCTCCCAAACGAACCACGTAGGGAAAAGCATGAAACGAATGGACCCCATGAAACCGCATAGAGAGATCACTGGCAATATAGACCCACACGGGAACATCGTGCTTCTTACAAGGAGAGGGATAGGTATCGGCAAGCTTACGCAAGATGTTTTTCCCCGCTAAGGCCCGAAAAAAATCAGCCTCCGAAACTTCTCCTACCCCCTCCAGATAATCAAACTTCCCCTGACGGAACGCCTCGATCACATACGAGTCGTTCCGCTCGTACAGCATGGGAACAGTTCGATCCGATTCCTTCATCTCAAGGGCTCCTCCCGGCGAAGTTTCTCAATCCGATCCATTAATGCCAAGATCTCTCGATGAATCTCCGTAACCCGCGCGCGGGCGCGACGAAACCGTAAGTACGCCTCGCTCTTTCTCTTGATTGCCGCAACCCGCTCCCGGGGAAGGGAAAGGAGACGGCCCTTCCCTTTCTCGCTCCACGTCAACACCATGCTCCGGTGCAGTTGTCCCCGCGTACAGATACAGTTGGGTTTACCGCATTTGCGGGCTAACTCGTAGACATTGCCTTTGACCAGTGCCGATCGTCCGAAGACGACCTTCAGGACCCGCCGCAGTTCCGCAAGACGATTCCCCAGCGCAGACCGCAAGCGGCTCAATTCTTCTCGAGGTCGTCGATGTTTCTGCATTTTATTACTAATAATTACATACAGATATACAGAAGTCAAGGAAAAAAATAAATACCAGCGAGAAAATGTTGCGGCTATATCAAGGAAAGGCTACGTTGGTGCGGGTAGGAGATGAGAAATCTCCAGTGTCTGAATTGCAATAACAAATTCTCTTTTTTTGGACATCCCCCCCGCCGGTCTTTTTCGTTTGACATCGCCCTCTTTTTTTGGATATATTTTG
>JAGFXO010000214.1 GCA_017861285.1 Geobacteraceae bacterium
CTCAAGAAGTACCCGCACCTCGTCGGCAACTTCGGCGGCGCCTGGCAGGACCAGCACAAGGAGTTCCCCGATTTCCCCGGCGCCATCATCTTCAACACCAACTGCATCCAGCGCCCGGCGGAGGCATATACCGGCCGCCTGTTCACCTGGGGGCTCGTGGCATGGCCGGGAATCAGGCACATTGACGGCTGGGACTTCTCCGAAGTGATCAATAAGGCCCTGGAACTCCCGGGCTTCGCCGACGCCCCCGGCCAGGAGATTCTCGTGGGATTCGGCCACAATGCGGTGCTCGGCGTGGCGGACAAGGTGATCGAGGCGGTCAAGGCCGGTGCGGTGAAGCACTTCTTCCTCATCGGCGGCTGCGACGGCGCCAAGCCGGGCAGGAACTACTACACCGAGTTTGCCGAGAAGGTGCCCAAGGACTGCGTCATCCTCACCCTGGCCTGCGGCAAGTACCGCTTCAACAAGCTGGAGTTCGGCGACATCGGCGGCATCCCCAGGCTGCTCGACGTCGGCCAGTGCAACGACGCCTACTCGGCCATCCAGATTGCGGTGGCACTGGCGGGAGCCTTCAACTGCGGCGTCAACGACCTGCCGCTGTCCATGGTACTGTCCTGGTATGAGCAGAAGGCGGTGGTGATCCTGCTGACGCTGCTCCACCTGGGGATCAAGAACATCAAGCTCGGACCGAGTCTTCCGGCCTTCGTCTCCCCCAACGTCCTCGCCTTCCTGGTGGAGAACTTCAACATCGCTCCCATCTCCACCCCCGAGGCAAGAAGCCTTCTTTGAAAAGAATGCTCAAAACTTCAGCCTCGTGCCTTGAGCCTCTAGCCCGCCTCTCTTCCGGCAAGGCGCTTCTCTTCCTCGCGCCTTGCCGGTATTTTTACCGATACTCCGGCAAAAATACCCTCTTGTGATAAAATTCTGACTGTACTCTATTTTTTGCCAAGGGGGGTACCTGCATGCAGAAAAATCGGACGTTGTTAGGTGGCATTTTTGTACTATTTGCCTGCGCGGCGATTGTTCCCGTTCTCTCGATTGCGTCAAAAGACAAAAAAGTGGCTCCCGCGAAAGAAGCAAGTGAAACATGTTACTCCTGCCATGAAGAAATAAAAGCTCTGAAAGAAAATTCCAGCCACGCCGGCCTTTCGTGCACCACCTGCCACGCAAGACTGAAAGAACACCTCGAAAATTATGAGAGCAGGCCGGAAACCGTCATCGAGGCATCACAGTGCGGCAAATGTCATCGGGATGAGTATGAGAGCTCCATCAGAGTGAATTACGAAGCCCAGGCGCGCAAGGAAAAAGGAGTTCCCGCGGGACGGTCACCCATGATGGACAAACTTCTCGCTCCCCAGGCATTTACCTTTGAACATAACGAACCACGGGGACATGCGTTCATGGTTACCGACCAGTTCGTGGTCGACCGTTTCGCCGGGGGGAGATTCCAGTACAAAAAGCGCTGGTGGGGAGTGGATGCGACCGGCAAGACCTGGGATATCCTGGAGGACACCGGCAAAACCCTTCCGGAGACTGCAAGGGCGGGCAATCCCACCTGCATCCAGTGCAAAACTTCCGACCATATCCTGAAATGGAAATTCATGGGGGAGAAAGCTCCCGCAGCAAAATGGGACCGTACGTCCGACTTGATCGCCATTGCCAAGGACACACAAAACCCTGTGGGCTGCATTCACTGCCACGACCCGCACGGAACCAAGCCACGAATCGTGCGCGATGCCCTGATCAAGGCTGTTGCCACGGATGGGTCCAAAATGTTCGGGGGCAAGGAGGAAAAAACTGATCTCCAGGTGCTCGATTTCCGGGATTTCAGGAAAATCGGCATCATGCAAAAGGCTGATTCCCGGATGATGTGCGCACAGTGCCACGTGGAATATGCCTGCGGAACCGGATTCGAATTCGACAGCGGCAACAAGGTCGGCTTCGACGACCCGCGGACCAATCACTTCCCGCTTACAGGGCCGAAAGATATTCTTGCACACTATAAAAAACTGAATTTTTACGACTTCCGCCATGCGGTTACCGGCGCCCGCCTGGTCAAATTGCAGCATCCTGAGGCCGAGACCTTCTTCGGCAGTGTTCACGACAAAAGCGGGGTCACCTGTGCGGATTGCCACATGCCTCCGATGAAGAACAAATCAGGGAAAATATTCCGAAGTCATCAGGTCATGCGGCCCAAAAGCCACGTGAAAGAGTCCTGCATGCGCTGCCACCCTGACTCGACCGTCCAGAGGAAGCTCTACCAGATCGACGCTGTCCAGAATTACATCAGGGGAAAGATGCGAAAATCCGAATACTGGATCGGCCAGTTGATCGACACCTACGCCGTCGCCAGAAGGTGGGGAGTGGAAGAGGCGACCCTAGCCAAGGCCCGGGAAAAACATGAAGAAGCCCATGTGCTGTGGGAATGGTGGACCGCTGAAAACAGCGACGGATTTCATAATCCCGATCTGGCCAGGGAAACCCTTACGGCCTCGATTGCCGCTTCAAAGGAAGCGGTTGCACTGCTGAACAAGGCGATGGAGTCCTCAGGAAAACCCGGTTCAAACAAATAGAATTTGGTATTGACGAATGCCGGAAACTACCTTCATACCCCTTCCCTTTGCGGCGGGGGCATGCGGCGTTTATCCGTCCTGAGGCGTTCTTACTGGTACTGGATATAAAGGGGTGCAGGGCTCAGCCGGAGCACCTCCCGCGGCGCCAATAGCGGATCCCCTTTCTTGGTATCGTTATGGTAGAAGAGCTTGAATCCAGTGAATTGAACCGGTTCGGCGACGATGTATTTCTTGTACGAATCCCGCTTCAGCGGAGGGGAGCCCCAGCCATCCATATTCATGACAATCTGCACTTCCGTACAGAGGGCAATTTTACGGTAGTTCGTAACCCCGTTGCCTGTGAACCGGTGCACCGTCAGCACTTTCGGGGGCAGATCGTATTTCCGCACCAGGTTCCTCAGGTAGCCGGTGACATAGTTCACGTCCGAGGCGTCGTACGTGCCGATCCTGACCCCCGGTTTCGCCCGGCTCCTGACCAGGTTGAACTCCGGGTCGATACCCAGGTGCACGTCCGGATTCTTCAGAAGCCACTCAAAACGGGGCAGCATGGTGCGGATGTCCTCATGCCCGGTCTGGATGTCGATGAAAAGCAGGGCTTTCGCTTCCCTTGCCCATCCGTACACCTGGTTAATGAGGGCATCGGGCATGATCATCCGGTACTTCCCGTCCCTTCCCGGCGTTCCCTGGGCCACTACCGCGATCAGGTGCAGGGCGGGTTTTACCGGGTGCGGGGGGTCAGCCTTCTCCCACCGAGCACATTCAGCCTTGAGACGGCGCAGCATCTCCGCCTTCGGATACACACCCAAAACCCCCATCCGCTTCGACTGAGGATTTCCGTAGTAGGACACAATCCTTTTATGCGGCAGGATTGAACCGGGCAGAGGTTTGGGGTGGTGTACCGGCCATCCGCTCTGTTTCGCGAATACAGGGTCCTCACCCGCCTT
>JAGFXO010000215.1 GCA_017861285.1 Geobacteraceae bacterium
GCTCATCCGCCGACCATATCGAAGGACAGAAAGCTACTCAAGCTGCTCATCAGCGAATGGTGTGCCATGGGGCTTGATGGAATTGAAGTCTTCAATAATCTGTCGTACAAGGACGACATGATTTTCTTTGAAAGTCTTGCCCAGGAACAGGGATTGCTCATGACGGGTGGCTCCGACTTTCATGGCTATGAGGATGATGTCGAAATCGGCATCGGCAGTGGGGGACTGGCAGTGGCGTATAGTCTGCTGCCTCATATGAAAAAGAAGGCAACGGAAAGAGGTTCTGTTCTCTGAGTGGCGTCCTGCAGCTGCTTGTATTCCAATGGGTAAGGCTCGACCCATGCGGCGAATACAGCGCTATTCGATGCGCACCTTTTTTACGCCCGGAATCGTGGCAATATTTTCAAACAGTTCGTACGCAATATCCCTGTTACTCAATTTGATTTCGAAAGCAATAAATGTCTCCCTGTTGCTGACATCTTTCTCCACGATAGCATTCATAAGCTGCAGTCCGAAGCCTCCCAGAAGTTCCTCTATCCTGATCAAATGGTTGTCTATACCCTCGCTCCATATTTTGACGGAACTGTACGTGTCCCTTTTCAGCAGGTTTTCAACCTTCTTGAGCAGAAGCAGGGAAATGACGGCAAGCAATGTCACGAAAGGAGCAATGAAATAAAGACCGATTCCGCACGCGAGTCCGATGGCTGCTGCAATCCAGAGACAGGCCGCGGTGGTCAGGCCGCGGATGGACGCCTTGTCTCTCATGATAGCCCCGGCGCCGAGAAAGCCGATTCCGGTGACTACTTGAGCTGCAACACGTGCAGGGTCGACACCGACCGGACCGATACCGCTTGTATTGCCGAACTGTTCATAAAAATGGATGGAAGTGACCACAAACAGGCATGAACCCAGCGCTACAAGGAGATGAGTCCTGAAGCCCGCAGCCCGTCCGTGCACTTCACGTTCGATTCCTATTATGCCGCCAAGAAGCGAAGCGAGCAGCAGCCTTGCAATATATTCGATATTGAATTCCATAGGACTCTTTAGCTCTTTTACAGTTCATCACCATAACCCCATCCCCACCCTGACCCTCCCCTTGAAAGGGAGGGCATCATCAGGGTCATCCCCTTCATCGAAGTTGTGGGAATATGCTGGCCCTCCCCTGAAAGGGAAACTCTTTAATACTCTCCTCCCCCTTCAAGGGGGAGGTCAGGAGGGGGAGGGGGGGAAGAAAGTGATGGCGTGCTAAAAGTTAAAAATTAGAAATACTCGCAGTTCGTGAAAACCAGTTATTATTTTTCAGTTATCCGCCGCTTCAACGGAAAGCTTCAGGTTTATCGAAATCGTTTTCGCTTCATGTCCATGCCGGACGGTAACGGGGATGCGCAGGTGTCCGGGAGCCACGTATTCCGGTTCTCCCGCAAAATCTATCTCCGTGTCGGTCGCTTCAGATTCGTTCATTCCGGTCAGGGATTCGGTTTCTTCGTCGGGGGAAAATTCCGTTACAGCTGCTGAGTAGCATTCCCGGCCGGTAGAAATTTCCTGGCAGGAGACGGATGTGATTTCCTCTTCTTTCCCGTGGGTAAAAACCATTCCCTCGGAGAGAAAGGCGGATTCGTATGGCCCCGGTTCCTCCCCGGTTTCATCGTCGTCAGCCAAATCCGATGCTGCTTCGGAAAAAGTACCCGATTGAAAAGCCGTATCATGGATGGAATCGGGAATGATTCCTTCTTCCGGGGTGAGAGCCTTTTCCGCCGATTCTGTGCTCATCACTGCGGGAGTACCGGCACCGGCCGCCGCAGGTTCAGAAAAATCCGGTTCAGGGGATTTCCATTGATCCACTTCGAGGGGCGTTTCGCGAATTTTCTGCAGAACCATCTTGACGATCGTTGAAAGGGTGTTGAGAACTCCCTCCCCGTTACGCGCTGAAGCCGGGATGATCGAACATTCGGTTGCATGGAGGATATCCTTCATTTCATCCGGGGTTGTGGCCCCGGCGATGTCCTGCTTGTTGCATTGGACTAGGCAGGGTATGTCTTTCGTATCCAGCCCGAGTGACTGCATATATTCATCGAGTTTTTCGTACATCTGCAGGTTGTCGGGCAGTTTGTACGGCTCGGAATCAGCAACGAATACCAGTCCGTCAACACCTTTCAACACCGTTTTCCAGACGGCAAAATCGGCAATTTCTCCAGGCAGTGTGTACATATGAAAGCGAACATTATAGTCCTGTACCCCTATCTGATCGGGTCGCATGAAATCGAAAAAGAGCATTTTGCCGCTTGCGGTATTGAGAAATTTCAGTTTTCCCCGGTACTCCGGCTTCATTTTTTCATAGATATATTTGAGATTAGCCGTCTTGCCGCTCAGCGCCGGTCCGTAATATACTATTTTTGCATTAATCTCTTTTTTCTCATGATGTATCAATGCCATGGTAATCCTCACTTTTTGCCGTGATTTTTATTGATAAGCATCCTTCTTGCCTGTGTCGTTATGATTGATGAGACATTCTTGTTCCTAGCCATGAACGCAAGGTCTCTTTCTCCAAGGAATGACAGGAAACGAAGAGCGTATTGAAGCGGGGTCCGGTGGTTTTCAATCAAAGCCTTCCGGATGGAATAATTCTTGGTCCATTCCCTGTTCTTGCAGATTATACGGAGAATCTCATCGTTTTGCAGCGAAGAATTGCATATGTGCAATATTTCCTGTTCAGTTATCCGCGGATTTTTCAGAACGGACTCCGAGATCAGCCTGTTGCTGTCCTTGATCAATAAAGAGCGCCACTCCTTGTCCCCCGTTAACGCCATCTTTATTTTTTCAGTAATCCCGAGTTCCCTCGAAAGCTTGAATTTGCTCTTGTGTTCCGCCGGCTCAAAAAAATAATTCGGTGCGACGGCCTCGTTCTCGGTGAGGAACGTCCGCGTCGCGACGTCTGTGTTCGGATGCAGGGCAATCCGCTCGCTTATCATCGCGTTCCTGAAATGGAACCGTGCCAGGACATGGAGAATGAGAGGATGCGTGTCGGGATTTGAACAAACG
>JAGFXO010000093.1 GCA_017861285.1 Geobacteraceae bacterium
AACTGTTCTTCCCGTGCGCACGGGATTCGTCAGGAAAGGTGAATAGTGCATATGCCGGAACAGGGAAGTTCATTTCCATATATCAAATGTTTAAACCCCGACTATGAAAAAAGGATAAGCAGGATCCCCTTTTTGAACATCGATTCGATACTGATTCCGTCTCCTTATATACAGGACAAAACAATCGATATCGATTACGAGCACAGCTATGTCTGGGATGAGGAAGGAGAACTGCTCGGCTATCTTCTTGTTTATTCTAACCCCGAAAAAACGGAATTCCAGATTTACAAACAGGTGACCAGTCCTTTCGGGAGAGCGAAAGGCATCGGGTCGGCTTTCTTGGAGAAACTGGCCAATGACGTTTCTCCAGATGCTTCCATCTACCTCTACGTGTGGGAAAAGCTGATCAGCAGTGTCGATTTCTTTATGAGCAAAGGCCTGGAGTTGCAAGGGTCCATCGTATACCGCAAAATGAAGTTTTACCTGATGTCCGCCCTGGCCCGGACAATAGCGGAAAAAATCGCCCATGCAAAGATAAGGGATTATTCCGTAGCCGAGGAGTTGACCAAGATCCGCCATGATGCGAAAAAATCGGCAAAAATACTCGCCGATATGGCGGCGATGCTTTCTGTGGACAATTTCAACAAGGTCATAGAAGACATCAACAGGGAGACCACGGCGCTGCTCAATACACTGAACATGTACCAGGACAAGATCAGGACGGCCCATGAGGTACGCATAAAAGATCTGATAACCGACCGTGTCGTACCGTTTATCGAGGTGGCGAATGTCCCCTGTGAAATACGCCTGATCCTGGAGACGAAGATTTCCCCTGTCCTTGGCAATTATATGGACTTCAGCCGTGCATTGATCAATCTTGTCTCGAACTCTCTGGATGCGATAAGCGAGGCCGGCAGGCATGGCGTTATCGAGATAACGCTGGCGGAAAGGGATGACAGGGTAGTTCTTTCAATCCGGGACAACGGTAAGGGTATCGACGAGGAGAGGCTCAAAACCGGGTCCGACATGCTCCCGCTCTTTGTGGGCAAGACCACGAAGAGGGGTAAAACCGGCGAAGGAGTGGGTACAAGACAGATTTTCTCGACGTTTGGAGCCGGTAATATTGTCATAGAGAGCAAGGTTCCGGAATTTACCCGTTGGACAATATTTCTGAAGAAAAGTACGCGCAAAGATACGGTCTTCCTGACCGAACTGGAAACCAGGTATGTTGCATTCATCAAATCAACAAGGCATATCGGGATTACGGAAAAAAGCACGAGGACCGAAGTGGCGGCATTCATCTGGCAACTCAGGCAGATGGAGATATTCAGCTACGATCTGGTATATCAGTTCAGCAGATACAACAATGTCCGCGATATCTATCGGAACATTCTGCTCTATCGTTACGGCGGAGGGGAATTCGATTCACTCAGGGCGGAAATGGAAAAGTGCAGGATCGATAATGCGGTAATCAGGTCCTGGCTTCTGGGGATGACCAGACGCATCAAACGGAATGAAACGTTCGTCAACGAGAATATCAATTTTGACGAATATAAAGGCATCCTGTTCAAAAGCTACGGGCAGGCGAAGGACGGTACGGTCATCTTTACCATGGATCCCGATACGGCGCGTTTTTATGCGACAGATCGCAAACTGGCCGAGCACATGGACTTTGTCCCTTATCTTGGCCGCTCCCGGGACCATCTCTTGCGTGGCGAATTCAACGGGGATGTCATGAAGGCTGAGAGTGCCCTGGTTCTCGGCGTCTGGTCGGTAAAGAGCATCGATGACCTGCGGGAGAGGCTCATGATGATCAGGAAAGGGGCGCAACAGTTACTGGAAATGGGCCTGAAAAAAGATAAACGTATTTCCTTTTACACCACGACATTCAATCTATGCGATTCCGAGATCGACACATTTAAAACGACTACCCTTGAGGTAATCGCGTCCATGACCTATGAAGAACTCGACGAGTTTATCGTAACTTCGGAAAAGGAATTAGTGGGGCTGGTTTTCGCGGAGTGACTGCTGAATGGTAGGATGAAAACGGGCATACCCGGCATTGCGGGGCATGCCCGTTTGTATCTTTGCAACTGGAGAACAGCATGCCTGGATTTCTACCAGTTTTCCCCCA
This sequence comes from Geobacteraceae bacterium, assembly GCA_017861285.1. Lineage (GTDB taxonomy): Bacteria > Desulfobacterota > Desulfuromonadia > Geobacterales > Geobacteraceae > CAIWTU01. The sequence continues at coordinate 2,135 of JAGFXO010000093.1, forward strand.
GCAGTTCGAAGTGGGCCATGGGATATATGCAGGCCGCACAGAGTTCGGGGGCGTCCTTCGCCTTGTGAAGATACCCGCAATTGCGACAACGCCATACCGTTCACCGCTTGTTAAGCATATGGGTTGTTGTGCACGGATTTGCATAAAAAACAGGCAAAAGAAGGGGGGTTGTCTCTGGCCGCAGATAAAAGCATAGCAAAAACGCTATGATAGAATAATATGTCTGCTTGGCATGACGCATGCAATAACAAATGTCAAAACGAATCGACATGATCAATGCAGGCAAGGGCGCCTTCCATTCATGGTGAATGGGGGCGCCTTTTTTCTTATCTCCGAGGTTATTATGGCAAAGCCCGATTATTACGATGTCAGTGAATGTGAAACCCATGACAAAGGAGCCCCCAAGTTCTGCAAGAAGTCCGAACCGGGAGAAGGCGCCGAACGCAGCTGTGCCTACGACGGTGCCCGGGTGGTGCTGATGCCGGTTACCGACGTCATCCACCTGGTGCACGGCCCCATCGCCTGTGCAGGCAATTCTTGGGACAACCGCGGGGCGCGCTCGTCAGGCTCCCAGCTTTACCGCCGCGGCTTTACGACCGAAATCCTCGAGAACGATGTTGTATTTGGCGGCGAAAAGAAACTGTACAAGGCAATCCGCGAACTTGGCGAACGCTATCCCGAAGCAAAGGCCATCTTCGTCTATGCCACATGTGTCACCGCAATGACCGGCGATGATGTCGAGGCTGTATGCAAAGCGGCGCGGGAAAAGGTGCCGATCCCCGTCATACCGGTCAATACCCCCGGTTTCATCGGCGATAAAAATATCGGCAACCGGTTGGCGGGCGAGGTGCTTTTCAAATATGTGATCGGTACTGCTGAGCCTGAGTATACGACTGATTTTGATATCAACCTGATTGGCGAATACAACATTGCCGGAGACCTGTGGGGTATGCAACCGCTGTTCGACAAGGTCGGCATCCGGGTGCTGTCCTGCTTCAGCGGCGATGCCCGGTTCGAGGACCTGCGCTATGCCCACCGGGCAAAGCTGAATGTGATTATCTGCTCCAAGAGTCTGACCAACCTGGCGAAGAAGATGCAAAAGAAATACGGTATGCCATACCTGGAGGAATCATTTTACGGCATGACCGATACCGCCAAGGCGCTCAGGGATATTGCCCGGGAATTGGACAATGCCGTCGGTGGCCTGGAAAAGCGGGTGATGCAGGAACGGGTGGAAAGGCTGATTGCCGACGAGGAGGTACAATGCCGCGAGAAACTTGCCCCCTTCCGGGCCCGGCTTGAAGGAAAGCGTGCGGTCCTGTTTACCGGCGGGGTGAAAACATGGTCCATGGTCAACGCTCTCCGCGAGCTTGGGGTGGAAATCCTTGCTGCAGGAACCCAGAACTCGACCGTTGAGGATTTCTACCGGATGAAGGCCCTAATGCATAAAGATGCACGGATCATCGAAGATACCAGCAGCGCAGGGCTCTTGGAGGTCATGTACGAAAAGATGCCGGACCTGATCGTTGCCGGCGGCAAAACCAAGTTCCTGGCACTGAAGACCAAGACCCCGTTCCTGGACATTAATCACGGCCGTTCTCATCCCTATGCGGGTTATGAGGGAATGGTAACCTTCGCCCGACAACTCGATCTGACGGTCAACAATCCCATCTGGGACGTCCTCAATGCCAAGGCGCCGTGGGAAAGAGACACGGCGGAATTGGACGAATCGGTGGCGTGGGTAAAGGCCCATGGAGAGAGGTATTTCGGAGAGTCCATGAAAGAATCGCGGGTCAAGGCGTCGACCAAGAACGCTACGGTCAACCCGCAGAAGAATTCCCCGGCCCTCGGGGCCACACTGGCATATCTCGGTATAGACCGGATGCTCGGGCTGCTGCATGGTGCCCAGGGGTGTTCCACTTTCATTCGCCTGCAGCTTTCCCGCCACTTCAAGGAGCCGATCGCCCTCAACTGCACCAGCATGAGCGAGGATACCGCCATCTTCGGCGGCTGGGAAAACCTGAAAAAAGGACTGAATACGGTCATCGAAAAATTCAACCCCGGTGTTGTCGGTGTCATGACATCCGGGTTGACGGAAACCATGGGAGATGACGTGAATAGCGCCATCATTCACTTCCGCCGTGAGAATCCCGTGCATGAGCACGTGCCGGTGATCCACGCCTCTACTCCCGATTACTGTGGGTCCCTCCAGGAAGGGTATGCCGCGGCAGTGGAAGCGATTGTCGCCACCATACCTGAGGGAGGTGACGAGATCCCGGAGCAGATCACCGTTCTTCCCGGCGCCTTCCTCACTCCCGCCGATGTGGAAGCAGTGAAGGAAATTTGCGAGGCCTTCGGTCTCGACCCGGTCGTCATCCCGGATATCTCCTGTGCGCTGGACGGTCACGTGGACGAAACCGTTTCCGCCCTCTCTGTCGGCGGGATTCCCGTCGAACGCATCAGGCAGGCCGGGCGCAGTGCCGCCACCCTGTATATCGGCGATTCGCTGGCCAAGGCGGCAAAGACCTTTACGGATAAGTTCGGCATTCCGGCCTTTGGTCTGACTTCAATTACCGGTATTGCCGAGGTGGATCGTCTCATGGAAACCCTGAGTGCGGTCTCCGGGGCGCCTGTCCCGGAAAAATTCCGCCGCCAGCGAAGCAGGCTTATGGACGCCATGGTGGATAGCCATTACCAGTTCGGCAATAAGAAGATTACTCTGGCTCTCGAAGGGGACCTGCTGAAAATCATGGTCAATTTCCTGGCGGGAATGGGATGCCGGATTACAACGGCCATTGCCGCAACCAGGGTACGGGGTCTCGATGCGTTGCCTGCGGAGAATATTTTCGTCGGCGACCTGGAGGATCTCGAGGGGGTGTTGGCGGGGAGCAATCTGCTCGTGGCCAACAGCAACGGACGTCAGGCAGCAGCAAAGCTTGGCGGCATCCCCCACCTGCGAGCCGGTTTGCCGGTATTCGACCGGCTCGGTGCCCACCAGAAGATGTGGGTGGGATACCAAGGGACCATGAACCTGGTATTCGAAACGGCGAATATTTTTCAGGCGAATGCGAAGGAAGCGCAGAAGTTCGCGCACAATTGAGGGGGAGTGGTTCTTTTCCGCCCTGGCGTTGTTGCCCATCGGGATTGCTTGCTCAACGTACTTTCGTGTACGCCTCCGCCGCAATCCCTCGGTCGCCTAGCCAGGACGAAAAACTCCTCGCTCCCTTGAAATCTAAATTCTATGAGGAGTATCTTATGAAAGTAGCGTTCACGAGTTCAACCGGCGAGATCATTGACCAGCATTTCGGCATGGCGGACGAATTCTGCATCTGGGAGGTCGGCCCTGAAGAGGCCCGTTTCCTCGAGACGTTGCAGGTGGGAAAAACGGGCGAGGACGAGGAGGACAGGATCGCGTCACGGGTTGCCGTTCTTGCAGGCTGCTCGATCGTTTATACCATGCAGATAGGCGGGCCGGCCGCGGCCAAGGTTGTGGCGCACAAGATTCATCCAATGAAAACGGGCACCGAGGTGAGCGTGTCGGAAATTGTGGGAAAACTGCAGGAAGTGCTGCGCGGCAATCCGCCACCGTGGTTGAGAAAGGCAATGAACAAGGGCAAGGGCACATCTTTCCTGGACGAATAACTGAATTCAGGGGATCAGGGGTATGGGGTCAGGGACTGGTTGATACAGCTGCAAGTCACGAGCCTCCATCTCCCGCACACTATACTATGGAGGTAGGAGAAATGGGTTACATTACGGGACTGACAAGGAACAGGAAAGAATGGATACCGCAGTTCATTGTGTCCATTGATGAGGAAACCTGCATCGGCTGTGGACGCTGTTATAAGGTTTGCGCCCATGAGGTGCTCGGTTTTGAAGAGGTGGACGAGGATGATTCCGCCAAGATGTTCATGACGGTTGAAAACCCGGGCAGTTGTGTCGGCTGCCAGGCGTGCGGCAGGACGTGTTCCAAGAAAGCGTTTACGTTTGCACCGGTGGAAATGTGAGAAGACGTGAGTCGTGAGTCGTGAGAAATTAAAATTGGTTAAATATTGTTTCTTACGTCTCACGTCTCACCTCTTACGTCCTGCATCTTGCCAACAGGAGGTAACCATGCTTATTGCGGTAGCATCGAAAGACGGAGAATCCATCAACCAGCACTTCGGGCATGCAGAACGTTTCCTCATCTACGATGTGGATGGTGAAAATGTTGCCCTCACGGCAGAAAAGGCGATAGAGAGGTACTGCTCGTATGACCCTGATCACCCGTTGCGAAAGCACCTTCTCGATGCCATTGCGGATGCCCTGCAAGGATGCCGGGCGGTGGTCTGTTCCCAGATAGGGGAGGCTCCGCGGATGGAAATGGAGCGTCTGGGTATCGAAGTGTTTTCCTCCGGAGGACCTGTACGACAGACACTGGTCGAGCTGGCAAAGGTACTGTAGGCGTTTCCTTCATCAAACCCGACCGGCACACTCATTCGGGTCCCTTCACACTATTCACGACGAGGTGATATATTCATGCACAACGGCTCCTTTAACCACTGCAACCTTCCGCCATGGGTCATTGCCTCCCGCCATTTTAACGACAATCCGCAACCCATAGAACTGATGGGAGTCTGCCAGGGCAACAGGTTCCTTTTTCAGCGGCTCGGTGAGATTGATTCGCCCGGGGAGAGAGCCGTCTTCTTCAACGACTACATGTCAGTGAAATTCCAGCTCCACCAATGGGATCAGCAGTCGACCGATACGGCACGCAAAAGCATCAAAAACAGCTATCTCCGCTTTTTGCGCGGATGGGGCATGGATTCCAATTCCGTTGAAGGGGCGGTCCTCAAAGGCTGGGTCGAGAGTCGCATCGGTCTGCCTCCCACGTTCCACAAGGCGCGAATCAAAGGAATACATTCTGAAGAGTATTATCAGTTTGCCATCGACCGGATGAAGGGGAGTGAAAGGACCAACGCCATAAACTCCCAGCTCGATCTTCTGTACGAATATTCGCAGTTTGAACTGTCAAAACGGTTTAACGGGGATCGCTGGTTGACCCTCTACCGTGGTGTCTTCGGCGAAGACGAGCACGAGCTGCTGGAAGTCACCGGCAAACGGCAACGGTTGGTGCGCCTGAACAACCTGTCGTCCTTTACTTCCCATGAAGAGAGGGCCTGGGAGTTCGGCTTTACGGTGTGGGAGGTAGCGGTACCCGTCTGCAAGATCTTCTTTTTCAATGAGCTTCTCCCAAATTCCATCCTGAAGGGAGAAGGGGAATTCATGGTCTTTGGCGGAGAATACCGGGTGAAGGTCATTCCCTGTACGCTCTGAGCGTCTGCCAGCCACAGGCAAAAGTCAGCGCAATCCCTCGACCGCTTCCTTTGCCAGGGCGATGAATTCCTGTGGCAGGATGCCGGTGAGGATGATCGAGGCGATCAGAAAAAAGCCGAGGACCGTTGCCTGGGTGCTGAGTGCGACTGTTTCGCCGGCGTCGTCGACCTGGCTGTAGGCGGCTCTGACCATCTTCAGATAGTAGAACAGGGAGATAGCGGCGTTCATCACCGCCAGGATGACCAGCGCATAGAACCCCTTCTGTAATGCCGCGGTAAAGATGAGGAATTTCCCCGTGAAGCCGATGGTCGGAGGAATGCCGGT
>JAGFXO010000216.1 GCA_017861285.1 Geobacteraceae bacterium
GCCATTTTGAGGACTTTAGGAGGATTGGATGAGCAAAAAGCTGGAGACGGAACTATATAAGGCGGCTACCCTGACCTTCGAGGAGCTGGGTTTTTTGCTCCCCACGCCGGAAATCGACGAACAACAGTTGAACGCCCAAGTTGAAGCGGCGGTGAGTGTCGATTTCGATGGCCCCTTTGCGGGAAAACTGTTGGTGAGACTCTGCGGTGGACTTCTTCCCATCATCGCCGCCAATATGCTGGGAGAGGAAGATGCCCCCTCGAAAAGTCTTCAATACGATGCGTTAGGAGAAATCGCCAATGTCATATGCGGCAATATGCTCCCGGGCATCGCCGGCTCGGAAGACGTGTTTCACGTCAGTGCTCCCAAAATGGCTGAAAGCACTGACTTGCCCCCGGTGGCGGAGGTACAAGTAGGTCTGGGCCTGGGGCGAGCGGATCTTCTCCTGTTCGTCTCCAGATATCCTGCGCTTGCGGAGGAGTAATCGAAGTGATTCGGGTATTGATCGTTGATGATTCAGCGCTTGTCCGCAATGTCCTAACCGCGGAGCTATCTAAGTGCCGGGATATCGAGGTGGTCGGCAGCGCTGTTGATCCATACGTGGCGCGCGATAAGATCGTCAGACTGCGTCCCGATGTCATCACCCTTGACCTGGAAATGCCACGGATGAACGGTCTGGCGCTTCTGGCGAAGTTGATGAAATATTACCCACTTCCTGTTGTGGTGGTAAGCTCGCTGACGCCGAAGAACAGCGAAGCAGCCATTAAGGCCTTGGAACTAGGAGCGGTAGAGGTCATTTGCAAACCGGGATCAGCCTCCCGCACGTCCGAAATCTCCCGCCAGCTCATCCATGCTGTCCGCGCCGCGGCCTCGGCGCAGATCGCCAGACAACAGGTCACTTCGGAGACGTCTGCGATAAGCAGTATAACACACCCTTTTCCTTTCCAGGCCTCGAATAAGGTGCTTGCCATCGGAGCTTCAACGGGCGGAACACAAGCGATCGAATCCATCCTTCGGGATCTGCCACCCACTTCCCCAGGCACGTTGATTGTCCAGCATATGCCCGAACAATTCACGGCGAGCTTTGCCAAACGACTTGACCAGATCTCTCAGATGGAAGTCCGTGAAGCGCGCGACAGCGACCCCGTCGGGCTCGGGGTAGCTCTGGTTGCCCCGGGCAACCAGCACATGCTCCTCCAGCAAAGCGGCACCGGTTACCTGGTGAGGGTAAAAACCGGTCCTGCCGTAAACCATCACCGGCCCAGCGTCGATGTATTATTCCAATCCGTGGCGCGCAGTGCCGGGAGCAGTGCTGTCGGCGTGCTCCTCACGGGAATGGGGGCCGATGGAGCAAAGGGGCTCCTCGCCATGCATGAGAAGGGAGCGTACACGCTCGCCCAGGATGAGCAGACGTGCGTTGTCTTTGGAATGCCCCGAGAGGCCATCAAGCTTGGGGCGGTAGACGACGTGGTTCCTATTCAAGGTATTCCGCAGGCAATTGTCAGTTTCCTGCACGCTCAAAAAAAGAGAACCCAAACACCAGCAACTGAAACAATCCGGAGTTCGTCGGATCTGCACCATCGAGGAGATACAAAATCAGAAAAGGAAATAAGAGAAGAGTTCGAGTCATGGATAAATTCTTACAAACAAACGAAGGTCTGAAATTGGACAAACGATAGAAGGTGACGCAATGGGAGAGTCCGAAAAACCATCGATGGGCAGCGGGTCCCAATTGCAGACCCTATTTTTTTCGTGAGCAGACAGCTCGTGAGGGTCGTCTTCATGAGCTGAAAGGGGGTTGGATATGTCTAACTGGAGGCAATTTTCAAAGTTGAGAAACAAACTAATCTTCTATATCATCCTCGTCGCATTACTGTCGTTTGTTATCCTGAGTGCGTACCAGTTTCGTCTCTGCACGGCGGCCCTGAGGCAGCAGACGCTTCCCTACCTGGAAGGTTCGGAATATCTTCTGACATCTGTCGCTCTCTTGAAGACAAAACTGCTTCTTTCGATCTTGGTCGTCGCTGGGCTCGCTGTGATCGTCCTGTACGGGATCATTCGAAGGATGACAGACCCCCTCTCTAAAATCACCGATGCCGCCGTAAGATTGGCAAAAACCGGGGAACTGATTCAAACCGTTGAGCTCGACACCGGGGACGAAATTGGACAATTGTCTAAATCTTTTAGGGAGACGACGACCTGGATGAAAGAAATGGCAGGGATTGTTTCCAGTGTTGCCGAAGGCAATTTGGATCAAAAAGTGGAAACCAAGTCGGAGAAGGATGCACTGGGCACGGCCCTTCACTCGATGATCGTGAACCTCAAAAAATCGCGGGAGGCGGCGCAGGCATCGGAGCAACAACTTAAGAATCTAGTGACCCATGCCCCCATTGGATTAAGCATTCTCAGCGAGAGGGGCGTCTATGAGTATGTCAACCCAAAGTTCAATGAAATCTTCGGCTATACCCTGGAGGACATTCCCAAGGGTAAAAACTGGTTAATGAAAGCATACCCGGACCCAGAGTACCGTCAGAAGGTGGTGGCCTGCTGGAGAGAGGACTCCAGTCAAACGAAGACGGGTAAGACCCGGCCCCGGGTCTTCACGGTAACCTGCAAAAACGGCTCCTCAAAGGAGATTCTCTTCAAACGCGTTGCGTTGGCCGATGGAAGGCACTTGGTGACTTCGGAGGATATTACCGAGCGAAAGCTGGCAGAACAGGCGATGAAGGAATCGGAGGAAAAATATCGGACATTATTCGAGGGCTCCAAGGAACCCCTCTGCATTACCACCAAGGATGGAAAATTCGTCGATGTCAACAAGGCTACCGTTGAACTGCTCGGCTACG
>JAGFXO010000217.1 GCA_017861285.1 Geobacteraceae bacterium
TGGAAGGCTCGGCCTCGCATTCTTCCTCGTAGGTCGAATAAAGATAGGGGGTATAGGCAACAAATTCGGCTGCGCAGGTGTCTACTCTTTTGAATACCGGCTTGATGTTCAGCGCTATCCGCGTCTTCCTCACTTCCGCTTCGGTCGTCCCCCACAATCCGGCGATGAATTTGTCGGAAAATCCGTATTGCTTTGCATCCCTGATTATATCCCGCAATTCAGGCAACTTTCTTTCAAAAATATGGCGGGCCGCCTTCAGTTCATCTTCCATCTCGATAATCTGTTTGATGTTATTGAGAAACCAGGGGTCTATTCCGGTTATGCGGTAGAGTTCACCGACCTCCATTCCGCTGCGTAGAGCATCTCCGAGATACCAGAGACGTTCCCAGTTGGGGACGCGCAATTTCTCCACAAGGAGGCTCTGTTCCTTGGCAGTAAGAACCCTGCGTGTTTCCTCGGCAATATCGAAGAGCCTCGACTCCAAGCCACAGGAGCCGATCTCGAGAGACCGAAGCGCCTTCTGGAGGGACTCCTTGAAGGTTCGCCCGATGGCCATCACTTCCCCGACCGATTTCATCTGCGTGGTAAGCGTTGCATCGGCAGCAGGAAACTTCTCGAAAGTGAAACGGGGGATTTTGGTTACCACATAATCGATGGTCGGTTCGAAACAGGCCGGCGTCTCACGGGTAATATCATTTCTGATCTCATCGAGGGAATACCCCACCGCCAGCTTTGCGGCGATCTTGGCAATCGGGAACCCCGTTGCCTTGGAAGCCAGGGCGGAACTCCTGGAAACCCGGGGATTCATTTCGATGATAACGAGACGGCCGTCACGCGGGTTGATGGCAAACTGGATATTGGACCCCCCCGTGTCAACCCCGATCTCGCGGATAATCTTCTGGGAGGCATCGCGAAGAATCTGGTATTCCTTGTCAGTCAACGTCTGCGCCGGTGCAACGGTTATCGAATCCCCGGTGTGGACCCCCATGGGGTCGAGGTTCTCTATGGAGCAGATGATGACAACATTGTCTTTCGTATCCCGCATCACCTCGAGTTCATATTCTTTCCAGCCTATCACCGACTCTTCAACCAGGATTTCACTGGCGGGGGAAGCCTCGATACCCGCCTGGGACATCCTTTCATACTCTTCCATGTTATACGCGATCCCGCCTCCGGTGCCACCCAGCGTAAAGGAGGGGCGGATGATCGCCGGGAACCCGACTGCCTTCACAACCTCCATTGCCTCCGCGTAATTATGGGCAAACCCCGAACGTGGCACTTCCAGACCGATCCGCTCCATTGCCTCCTTGAACAGGGTGCGGTCTTCAGCCATCTTGATTGCGGGTAGTTTCGCACCGATTAGCTCCACCTTGTACTTGTCGAGCACGCCATTCTCCGCAACGGTAACCGCCGTATTCAGGGCGGTCTGGCCACCGATGGTCGGCAGTATTGCATCCGGGCGCTCTTTGGCAATGATCTTTTCCAGGAACTCGGGAGTTACCGGTTCTATGTACGTCCGGTCTGCAAATCCCGGGTCGGTCATGATGGTTGCCGGATTGCTGTTGAGCAGGACAACCTCGTATCCCTCCTCCTTGAGGGCCTTGCAGGCCTGGGTTCCGGAATAGTCGAATTCGCACGCCTGGCCGATGACGATGGGGCCCGCGCCTATGATAAGAATTTTTTTGATATCGGTACGTTTCGGCATTTTTTCTCCTTACGGTATGTATCTGAAAGTTCTCGTGCGGAAAAAAACCGCTTTATCCGCGAAAAATGAAAAATGTGGCTCCCCCGAGACACAGTCCTGCCCACAGATAATCAAGCTTCAGGGGCTGCCCCATATAGAGGACGGCAAAAGGTACGAAAACGGTCAGGGCAATAACTTCCTGAAGGATCTTCAACTGGCCGAGATCGAAGGTTTCGTATCCCGCACGGTTGGCCGGGACCTGGATCATGTACTCGAAAAAAGCGATTCCCCAGCTTATCAACACTGCGTAGAACCACGGCGCGCTGCGAAGATTTTTCAAGTGCGCATACCAGGCAAAGGTCATGAAAATATTTGAAAGTGCTAAAAGTATTACCGTTCTCATAGTTGTCAAGTCTGCAGGAAATTCTTATCCTGAAATGACTCCTGCGTGCGGCGCGAGGCTGAAAAATGTGCCCCTGTGCCGGGTTTCACTCCTGGATCCAGCCGTTCTCCATTCCGGACTCTTCGAAAGCAGTAACGGTCGCCTGGTATTCCGCATCGGTTATTTTCCGGTGGATCCCCGGGGTAGCGGACGCCTGAAATGCCGGGAAATACTGGTTCATCACGGCTATATGAGTTTCCGGTCCGAGGTTTTCGCATATCCAGCGGAACGTCTCGCCGCTTCCGGCCTTTCCTGCAGGAAGCACCAGGTGACGAACGATGATCCCTTTTGCGGCTATTCCTTCCCGGTCAACTTCGAGATGACCCACCTGCCTGTACATCTCCCGGACAGCGCTCCGGGATGCATCGCGATAGCCGGGTGCCGAGGAAAGGTCGATCGCCGGTTGCTCCGCCGAATATTTCATATCAGGCAGGTAAATATCCACCAGACCTTCGAGCAGCAAGAGCGCATCAACCTTTTCATAACCGCTTGAATTCCAGACGAGAGGCAGTCTGAAGCCTTGCGGAATTGCAAGCCAGAGTGCGGCCAGGATCTGCGGCAGAAAGTGCCCGGGTGTGACGAAATTTATGTTGTGCACACCCTGGCGCTGGAGTTTGAGCATACGGGCAGCCAGTCCGGTAGTCGGCATCTCCTCGCCGTTTCCCATCTGGCTGATGGGAAAATTCTGGCAAAACCGGCAACGCAAGGTGCA
>JAGFXO010000029.1 GCA_017861285.1 Geobacteraceae bacterium
CCGTCACCGGCAATGGCAAGCGTACTTGTCACCACATTGTTGAGGAACTCCCGGTCGTGGCTTACCAGGAGAAGGGTCCCGGAATACTCCAGCAGCAGGTCTTCCAGGAGGTCCAGTGTCTCGGTGTCAAGGTCGTTCGTGGGTTCGTCCATGACCAGAACATTGGACGGCCGGGTGAAAAGCTTTGCCAGCATAAGCCGGTTTCGTTCCCCTCCCGACAGCACATGCACCGGTGTCCGCGCCCGCTCGGGAGTGAACAGGAAATCCTGCAGGTAGCCGATAATATGACGGCTCCTGCCGTTGATAACGAGCGTATCGTTACCTTCCCCCACATTTTCCTGTACGGACTTTTCCAGGTCCAGTTGCTCCCGCATCTGGTCGAAATAGATGACCTCCCGGCGGCTGCCCAGACGGATGGTTCCGTGCCGCGGCTCCAGTTCCCCGAGGAGAAGACGCAGCAGCGTGGTCTTTCCCGAGCCGTTGGGTCCGATAATCCCCACCCGGTCCCCGCGCATGATCGTCGTGTCCAGGTTTTTGATGACGGGTCTGCCATCGTAGGAGAAGGTCACTCCCTCCACCTCCGCCACCAGTGCCCCCGAACGGTCCGCTTCCTGCAGCCGGATTTTTGCCGTGCCGAGTCTCTCCCGCCGCTCCCGCCTCTCCTCACGCATCTTTTTGAGCGCCCGGACCCTCCCCTCGTTTCTGGTTCGTCGGGCCTTGATCCCCTGGCGTATCCATGACTCTTCCTGGGCAAGCTTCTTGTCGAACAGCGCCTGTCTCTGTATTTCGGCCTCGAGCAGGGACTCTCTCCTTTCGACGAACGTATCGTAATCACATTGAAAAGAATACATCCTGCCGCGATCAAGCTCTGCAATGCAATTGGACAGCTTTCGCGCAAAGGCGCGATCGTGGGTCACAAAGATGAACGTCTTTACGTTCTTGAGAAGAAACTCTTCCAGCCAGACGATGGTATCGATGTCCAGGTGGTTCGTCGGTTCATCGAGGAGCAGAATGTCGGGGGATGAAACCAGTGCCCGTGCCAGCAGCACCCTGCGTTTGGTTCCACCGGAAAGCGATTCGAACCGCGCATCGGGATCGAGTTGCAGGTGTGACAGGATCCGCTCCACCTCCTGGTGCAGATGCCATCCGCCTTCATCCTCCAGCTCCTTTTGCAGCTGCTCCAGTCGTTTCAGCAGCTCACCGCCCCCTTCCGTGGCTAGAAGGTGCCCGACATGATGGTATTCAGCAAGCAACGCAGCTGCATTCCCCATCCCTTCGGCAACGACATCGAAGACCGGACCGGAAAGACCCCGGGGAGGGTCCTGGGACACGAGCGCCACTTTGAGACCCTGTTGCCGCTGGACTTCGCCCTGGTCGGGGAGCAGTTCGCCACTGATGAGCTTCAGCAGGGTTGATTTTCCCGTACCGTTCCGGCCCAGGAGGCAAAGACGGTCGCCCGTTTCAAGCTGCAGGCTGATCCCGTCGAAAAGCGGCGGGCCGCCGAATGCCAGGCTAACATTACGCAAAGTCAATAGAGACACGGTACCCTCATCCTTCCAGCATGCTTTGCATCTGTGAAAAAAAACTGTTCGCCATCCGGTCCGAATCCTCTTCGGTCGTCTCAAGGGCCATCTTCGCCTTCTGGTGATTCAGAAGGTGCTCCGGCAGTTCCTCGAGAAAACGGCTCGGCTGACGCTCTTCGAGCTTTCCGTATTTCTTCCGGTGCAGGCAACGGGTTATGGTCAGGTGCCGTCTTGCCCGGGTAATACCCACATAGCAGAGCCTGCGCTCCTCGTCAATGGACATTTCCTCGCTGACAGACTTGCCGTGGGGCAGCAATCCCTCCTCCATCCCCGCCAGGAAAACATGGGGAAACTCAAGCCCCTTGCTGGAGTGAAGCGACATGAGCACCACGGCGTCCTTCGCTTGATCTTTCTTCCCCTTGCCGGGGAAATTTTCATCATCCAGAAGGGATACCTTCTCCAGGAAACCCGCCAGGGTGGGGTTCGCGGATTTCTCCTCGTATCCGGCGGCGGCATTCACGATCTGTTCGACGTTTTCCACCCTCCGCCTCGCTGCCGCCCGGTCGTCTATGGTACGGTACAGTTCGTCCTCGATGCCGATCGACTTGAACAGCTCAGCCACCCGGCCGGCAAGCCCGCCCTTTTTCATGAACCGTTGCCTGGCCCCGGTGAGCATGGTGTAAAAACCCGTCACCTTGTCCCTGGCGGCTGCCGGGATATCGGTAATTTCAGCGACTCTGCCGAACGCCTCGAACAGCGGGCAGCCCTTTTCCATCGACCACTGGTTTACCCTGACTATCGTGGCGTCACCTATCCCGCGCCGGGGAAAGTTGACGATGCGGAGCAGAGAAACCTCGTCCCGCGGATTGCTGAGTACCTTCAGGTAGGAGATGGCGTCCTTGACTTCCTTTCGCTCGTAGAATTCCATGCCGCCGATCAGTACATATGGAATATCCTCATAGCGGAGCTGTTCCTCAAAAGCCCTGCTCTGGGCATTGGCACGATACAGGATTGCAAAATCACCCCAGGAGAGATTGTTTCTGTACTTCGCCGACTGGAGTCTCTCCACCACCGTGGCCGCTTCCTCCTCATCATCATGGGCAACGAGCAGGTCGATGAGACTGCCGGACCCCGCGTCCGTCCACAGGGTCTTTTCCTTGCGTTTCGCATTATTCCTGATGACACTGTTGGCCGCCTGCAGAATGGCCCCGGTTGAACGGTAGTTCTGTTCCAGCTTTACGACTTTGCAGCCGCTGTAATCCTTTTCGAAATCGAGGATGTTTCCCACGTCGGCGCCCCGCCAACCGTAAATGGACTGGTCATCGTCCCCGACCACGCACAAGTTTCGGTGTCTGCCTGCCAACTGTTTGATAAGCAGGTATTGGGCGGCATTGGTATCCTGGTATTCATCCACCATGATATGGAGAAAACGTTCCTGCCACCGTGCCAACACATCCGGCCGGTCCCGGAAAAGTTCCATCACCAGCATGATGATATCGTCGAAATCAAGTGCATTGAAAGCCTTAAGGGCGGACTGGTATTTCGGATAAACCTGTGCCGCAAGCAGTTCATACTCGTCCCCCCCGCGGGGTGCAAAGTCCCGGGGACCGACGAGCCTGTTCTTTGCCCCGGATATCTTCCAGAGGATCGTCTCCGCATCGTACTTCCTGCCGTTCGGGTTCAGTTCGCGGACAATCTGCCTGATAAGGCCGACCTGGTCCGACGAGGAATAAATGCTGAAGTTGCGCTTGAACCCGAGGTGCTCTATTTCGCGCCGCAGGATCCTGACACAGAGGGAATGGAAAGTGGAGACGATCAGTCCATCCGATCGCTCTTTCCCCACCAATCCGTAAACCCTCTCCTTCATTTCGTTGGCGGCCTTGTTGGTAAAGGTGACAGCCAGGATATTCTCCGGCGAGACCCCCTTCTGGAGGATAAGATATGCTATCCGACAGGTGATGACGCGGGTTTTCCCCGACCCGGCCCCCGCGAGCACCAGCAGTGCCCCTTCCGTCTGCCGTACCGCGGAAAGCTGCTGGGGGTTCAGTGTATGTAAATCAAGCATGCAAGACCTCTCAAAAATACAACAGCCGGGTTACAACCCGGCTGTCTATTGATAGCAGAACGGGGCTTGCAGGTCAAGAAGGGTGAGCCCCCCGACCGGCAAACGGTCCCGTGTTCCGGGCAAAGTATCAACACAGGCATTGATTTTCTTGTGTTTCTGACTATACTGTAGGCCATGTATAAAAAAATCTTCATATTGATGGTTCTCTGTTTCTCGATGACCGCCTGCGGCACCACCCGAAGGGTTGTGGTGGAACCGGGGCCCCCGGGGCTCCGTCCGTGGCAGAGGCCGTACACGGTTGACGGGGAAAGATATGTGCCCCTTTTGGAGGCGTGGGGATACAGAGAGGAAGGCCTTGCCTCCTGGTACGGGGAGGAGGAGCACGGGAAGCCGACCAGCAATGGCGAGGTGTTCGACATGTACAAAATGACGGCCGCCCACAAGACTCTTCCGCTGGGGTCGCACATCCGGGTCACGAACAAGACGAACGGCAGGCAGGCTGTTGTGCGGGTGAACGACCGTGGCCCGTTCATTCCCGGACGGGTCCTCGACCTCTCGTACCAGGCTGCAAAAGAAATCGATATGGTTGATGAGGGAGTTATTCCCGTAGCCTTCGAAGTATTGTCATCAGGTCCGACAACGGCTTCAAAAAATATTGGCACTGCTGCCGGCGGGACCTTTACGCTGCAGGTGGCTGCTTTCTCAGACGGCATGAAGGCACGACAAGTATCGGAAAAAATGAAAAAAACATGCACCAGCTCAGAAGTGGAAACAGTACAGACCGGCAGCACCACGATTTACCGGGTCCACGCGGGGAGGTTCCGTTCAAGGGAAGATGCCGAAGCGGCGAAAAACACTTGCGTGCCCATGGAATACACCGATGCCTTCGTCGTTTCCCTGCAATGATCACCAATCAGCATTAAGACACCTGACAATCTTCTCTGCCACGGTCCCGGTCCTAATGTACCTCCTTATCCTTTATAAGCTTGAAAAACACATATAATGATGTACAATGACGCAACAGTTTTCCCCCGTCACAGGTATGGTTTTTTTCAATTTCAGTTCAAGGAGTTTCGTCCATGAAGCCTCAACTGAAAGCACGCATCCTCACCGGTATCATCATACTCTCCCTGATCACAGTCATCACCGTAATGGTTAAATACTTCCTTTTCGACAGTTTTGTCGAACTGGAGAGGCAGCAGTTCCGGCAGAATATCGAACGGGTATCGTCCTCACTGGCAAACGACATGGCTTTCCTGGAAAGGGAAGCATCCGACTGGGCTGCATGGGATGACTCATACTCCTTCATGGAGACCAGAAACCCTGATTTCGTCCGGAAAAACATCCCCGACAACACCTTCAACAACCTCGGCATCAACCTTATCATGTTCGTCTCCACCGATGGCGCAATTGTATACGGGGCACGCTTCGATGCCGGCAAGGGGAGAAGCTTTCCGGCTCCTGAGAACCTGAAACCGATCGTGCGGCCGGATGGCCCTCTGATGAAAAACAGGACAAGAGGGAGCGGGGTGGTTGTCCTGCCTGATGGTCCGATGATCCTCGCCTTCAGTCCGATACGGGACACCGCCGCCAGGAAACCGGCCCGTGGCCTGCTGATAATGGGGCGGGCGATCGGCAGCGATGTTCTGGGGCGTTTTTCCCAGGTTGCCCAAATGCCCGTTTCCCTGCACATGGTGAACGACCCGGACAAGCCGAAGGAATTTAATGACCTCATTCCTACAGGTACTGGGAAGGATGCGAAAGTCACCACACTTTCTGACGGGAGCATTGCCGGCTATGCAATGGTGCGGGACATATACGGAGAACCCGCGTTCATTCTGAGCGCCGGGACAACCCGTGAAATCTATAAACAGGGAGCCACGGCAGCCCGATATTTCACCCTGTTCTTCACCCTGGCGGGCCTGGTCTCGGCCCTGATCATCAATATCCTGTTCGACAAGCTTCTGCTCTCCCGGCAAAAGGGAAAGCAGAGTGAGGAACGGTACCAGTCGGTTGTCAAGCAGGCCACCGAAGGCATCGTGATTGTCGATTCGGGAGAAAAACGCATCATGGAGGGAAATGATGCCTTCCAGAAGCTTCTTGGTTACAGTCCCGGGGAAATCAGCGGTGCCTTTCTCTCCGACTTCATCATTGACGATGACACCCCCTCCGTCGAACACACCATACTGCGACTGATGAAGGAAAACAGGGAAATGAGATTGCGCCGAAAGGACGGAAGCCTGCTGGATGTTGAGATCAGCGCCAGTTTCATATCCCATCACGAGAACGAAGCTATCTGCCTGATGGTCCGCGACATGACCGAACGGAAGCGTTTCGAGGAACGTCTCATATACGAGGCAACCCACGACATGTTGACCGGCCTTCCCAACCGCAATATGCTGAACGACTACCTGAACCGTGCACTTGCCTATGACAAAAGATTCAAACAGACACTGGCTCTGATCCTTCTCGACCTCGACAACTTCAAGATCGTCAACGACACCCTCGGTCATTCCTCGGGGGACGAACTGCTTAAGGAAGTGGCCGCCAGGCTGCAGCACTGCGTCAGGAAATACGATACGGTGGTCCGCCTGGGGGGAGACGAATTCGTCATCGTACTCTCCGGCATCCGTGACGGAAATGATATAACAATCATCGCCGACAAAATCCTTTCCATCTTTGCCCATCCTTTCCAGATTATGGGACATGAGATGTTTATCACCGCAAGCGCGGGCATAGCGCTTGCGCCGGTCAACGGCGACAAGGCTGAAACACTCCTCATGAATGCCGATACGGCAATGTACCACGTGAAGGGAAGCGGCAGAAACAGCTACGAGTTTTTTCACGAAGACATGAATGCACGGATAAGCGCGCGGCTCGAGATGGAAACCGGGTTGCGGCGGGCCCTCGACCGGCGGGAGTTCTCCCTGCACTACCAGCCGAAGGTTAACGTGTCAACCGGTACGATTGTCGGGATGGAGAGTCTGCTGCGCTGGACTCCGGAACCCGGCAGGATCATACCGCCGGCTGATTTCATTCCGCTTCTCGAAGAGACCGGCCTCATCATTCCCGTCGGCGAATGGGTAATCCGGGAAGCATGCACACAGAACAAGACATGGCAGGATTCGGGAATGCAAAATCTTGTAGTCAGCACCAACATGTCGGCGCGCCAGTTCTACCAGAAAAACCTTCCTGAAAGGGTCGGAAAGATACTCGAGGAAACGGGGCTGGAACCGCGTTACCTGAAAATCGAGCTGACGGAAAGTATCGTAATGCAGGACATTAACGAAGCCATCTCCATACTGACCCGCCTGAAGGAAATGGGGCTTTCCCTTTCCATTGACGACTTCGGCACCGGTTATTCATCACTGGCGTATTTGAAGCGGTTCCCCGTGGATGAACTGAAAATAGACCGGTCTTTTGTAAATGGTCTCGGTACCGATGCAAGCGACTCGACCATCGTCAATACCATCATCTCCATGGCGCACAGCATGAACCTCACGGTGGTGGCGGAGGGAGTCGAAACTTCACAACAGCTGGCATTGCTCATTGAACGCAACTGTGAAGAGGTTCAGGGCTTTATTTTCAGCAGGCCCCTGACAGCCGTGAAATTCGAGGACATGATCCGCAACGGGATCGTCCCGGAATGCATTTCCAGTGATGCAAATCTTTCACAGACGGCCCTCGGCGATGTCGCCCGGGGTGAGGAAACCCTTTGCAACGAGCCGGGGGGCTGAAAACTTGTCCGCACAGAACGCATGGACAATCGCTACGTTTTTATTGGGGGAAATGAATCATGCCTAAGATCTTGCTGGCCGAATCGGACAGGATTTCCCTGGAATTGGGCAGGGCTTTCCTGAGAACAGCCGGAGTTGAACTGCTGACGTGCCTGAATGGTGAAGAAGTCCTCGGCATCGTAAGGCACGAGCTTCCGGCCCTTGTATTGATGTCGATGAACATGTCCGGGGGGAATTCCCTGGAGAATGTGAAACAGATAAAATCGGATCAGGCACTGAAGGACATTCCCATCGTCCTGATATGCAAATCGGCACGGGAAGAGGAACTCAGCCAATTCCGCCGCGCCGGAATCAACGATCTCCTGCTCAAGCCGATCAGCCGACCTTCCTTTCTGGCCGCGGTAAACAAATTTATCGACACGGGTAAAATGATCAGCCCGCGCTTTAAATCGTGTATGCCCGTAGCCTTCGGCTTCAACTCACCGCAGCCTTTTGCCTGCCATTCCCATGACCTGAGTGAAGGAGGTATTTTCCTGGAAACTGGCAACGCTTTTCCCCTCGATACCAGGCTGGTCATACGGTTTCGCCTCCCCGGTGCCAGCACCGAAATCCAGTGCGGAAGCCGGGTTGCCTGGATAAACCGTTCCGGTTCACTGCTCAAGCCAGCCCTCCCCTCGGGAATAGGTCTGCAATTTCTCGATATGACTCCCGAGGGCGTGGCTGCTATCCGGGAATATCTTCTGAGGCAGGCGTGACGAAAAGACCTAGGCAGGATCCGGATCTAAGCTCAGCATATATTCCACTCTGTCCAGAAGATCTTTCTTCCTGAACGGCTTTGTCATACATTGGACATTTTCTTCCTGAGCATATTTTCTTTCGATGATATCCGACGAATAGCCCGTAATAAAAAGCACTTTGATAGCGGGATTCATTGAGCGTATCTCTTCAAATAATTCCCTGCCGCCTTTCTTCGGCATTACCATATCGGAAATCACCAGGCCGATACTGTCCCCGCTCCCCCTGAATTTCTCCAGGGCACGGTCTCCGTCTTCGGCGGTAATTACATGATATCCCGCTCTGGTCAGCGTCTTTTCCAGGAAAATCCGCACGAATTCTTCATCCTCAACCACGAGAACGGTCACCGTACCGCTATTGCCGATGACCTTTTCCCGCGGGGAATCCTGGATGATTCCAGCATTGACCAGCGGCAGATATATGGTGAAACAGGTCCCCTTCCCGAGTCTGCTTTCCACATCTACGGTGCCGTTATGCTGCCGTATGATGCCGTAGACGATTGAAAGGCCCAGTCCGGTGCCCTTCCCGACTTCCTTCGTGGTGAAAAACGGCTCGAATATTTTCTCGACAGTTTTTTCATCCATACCCGCTCCCGTATCGGATACGGAAATGGCGGCATAGGTGCCGGCTTTTTCCAGGTTGCGCTGACGAACCGCCTCCTCATCCAGGCACACTTTGCGAGTGCTGATCAGCAAACGACCGCCTGAGGACATGGCGTCCTTCGCGTTCAAGGCAAAGTTGACGAGAACGTGCTTCAACTGTCCGCTGTCGGCCATGACGGTCAGTTCCTCCGGGGAAAGGTCAGCGGAGAAATTGATTTTTGCCCCCAATGTCTTTACGAGAAATTTGCCTGCATCGACAATCAGGTCGTTTATGGCCACCGGCACCATGGTGAATATCTGCTGACGGCTGAAGGCGAGAAGATTGCGCGTAAGTTCGGCGGCCTCCCGTGATGCCGTCAAGATCATGGAAACGTTCGACTGCACCGTCGCGTCAGTTCGGTCCGCGATTTCCTGGATTTCCTCGGCACAACCGGAAATGGCGGTGAGAAGGTTGTTGAATTCATGCGCCAAACCGCCGGCAAGCAGTCCGATCGACTCCATTTTTTGTGCCTGGAGAAGCTGCTGTTCCAGCATCCTGTGCCCGGTGATATCTTCAACCACACCAATTCCCGCAACTATGGCGCCGTTTATAATCAGGGGTGCCGCCGACACAATCACCGTCTTCCTGACACCATTGAAGCATTCGATATCGATGACCCTGCTTTCCGTGACTCCTTTCATGGATGCCCTGTATACAGGCCAGTCATCCCTATCCACTGGTTCTCCGGAATCGGAAAACCATCCCTTGTAATCACCGAGCATATAACTTTTTTCTTCGTCAATTTCCCATATCGCCCTTCGCGCCCTGTTCTCGAGCAGTATCCTCCCCTCAGCGTCAAATGCCACGACACCGACAGGGAGCGTTTCCAGGATAGTCCTCAGCAATTCCTCATTTTTCCTCAGTGCTTCAGCAGCCTGCTTTCTAACCGTAATGTCCGTGTGAGAACCGGCCATTCTGTATGGCTTTCCCTTTGAATCACGGATACATGCCCCCCTGGCAAGTATCCACCGGTAGCTGCCGTCCTTATGCAGCATACGGTACTCAATCTTGTATACGGGCGTCTGCCCCGCAAGATAATCATTCAAATGGCCCCTTACTGCCTCATAATCGTCCCCATGGATCCTGCTGGCCCATTCTTCACGGCTGTTTTCGATTTCGTGATCCTGGTAACCGAGAATGCTCTTCCATCGCGGGGAATAATAGGTTCTGCCGTTCGTGAAATCGCGGTCCCAGATACCGTCATTGGCCCCCTCAACGGCAAGGGCATACCTCTCCTCACTTTTGCGCAATGCCTCTTCGGTCCTCTGCCGTTCGTAAATCTCTTCCTGGAGGTTTTCGATTACCCGTGTCAGCTGTTCGGTGCGCTCCTCCACCTGCCTGTCCAGCTCGCAATGCGCCCGACGCAATTCCGCCTCCGACCTGCTTCGTTCCATGGCAATTGCGACCTGGTCGGCAACCACCTGCATAAGCGACAGTTCATCATCCGTGAATCCGGTTCTTTTTCGGGAGCAGAAAGAAAGGGTTCCGATTACCTTGCCGCGCGCGACAAGAGGATGGCAGGCATATGCCCTGATCCCGAAAGGTCTCACCAGGTCCGTATACTGGTCATGGATGCTCTGCACATCATCGACCACCAGACGACAGCCGTCACGGGCGGAACAGCCGCACAGACCTACTCCGTAGTCGAGCCACTGCATTTTCTGCCTGTCCCTATCGGGGATGCCGCCACAGGCATTCAAGCGAAGGCGATTCCTCTCTTCATCCACAAGGTAGTTGAAGAATGAATCACAGTCGAGAAAAGTCAGGACTCTGTGGCAGAGGGAATCAACTACCGTCTGCGGGGAATCGCTCCTGAGCAGATGGTTGGCTGTTTCAGCCAGCAAATTGAGCCTCCTGTTGTTGTTCCAGAGAGCCTCCTCAGCCTGCTTTCGCTCGGTGATGTCGAGTGCCGTGCCCAGAATCCTGACGGCTTTCCGTTCACCATCGTGATATTCGAATAAAGTCCGCCCTTTGGCAGATATCCAATGTATCGATCCATCAGGCCATACGGTACGATATTCGGTTTCATATTCACCGCTCCCGGATGGATCAAAAGCTTTAAGCAGCAGGAGATGGGCCCTTTCCGCATCGTCGGGGTGAAGGCAGAGCAGAAAAAGCTGGAAATTCACCATTGTTTCCGGCGGCACCCCGAATATCCGCTTGCACCTCTCCGACCACGTCAATGATCCCGTCACCAGGTCATAGTCCCATGTGCCGAGTTCGGTCGCTTCAACAGCAAGCCGCATCCTTTCTTCAGACTGCCTCAGGCAATCCTCCACCAGCTTTCGATGGGTCACATCCTCGAAAATGCAGTGCGTTTTTTCAAAATTACCACCATCGTCAGAGCTTATTCTGCCATGAAAGCTTACGCGTATGGCGGAACCGTCTTTTCTGAGCATTTCGAATTCTATGCCCCTGATTTCCCCGGCTTCCTTGAAACAGGGAAAATTCCTGACGAAACGGTCCTGATACCCGGGTGCCAGAAAGTCACCAAACCAGGCGCCGATTACTTCTTCGCGCGCATAGCCCAGGATATTCAGCCATGCCTGATTCACTTCAATGAAGCATCCGTTTCTGTCCAGCGACTGATAGCTGAGCGGCGCTTCCATGAAAAAAGACCGGAATCGCTCTTCACCCTGCCTGAGCTTCTCGGTCTCCTTTCTGTACTCTTCTCCGGATTTTTCCAGCTCCGCGATCCTGCCGTGCAGTTGATCAATCTTCCGGAGCAATTCATTTCTTGACACGTTGTCTGTGGGCATACCACTTCCTGTCTAGATTCGGATTAAAATTCCTGTCTTACATGTTCAGGTCAGGGGGAAAGGTGACGGTGGTAAACATCCAGGGCTGCGGGGAATGGTCCGAGAGCCCTCTCGAATATGCCCAGGGAGAACGCTATGGCAAGGCCGTAGTTGGTTATGGGAACACCGGCCCGCTGACAGCGGATGACACGGGAGAGCACCTCACGACGGTTCCACATACAGGCGCCGCAGTGCACGACAAGTTTATACGGGCTCAGGTCCTCGGGGAAGTCATGCCCCTGGATATGGGTGAATTCAATCTTGCCGCCGACATACTGACGAAGCCAGCGTGGAAGTTTCACCCTGCCGATGTCCTCGCCGATCGGGTGATGAGAGCATGATTCGCAGATGAGAACCCGGTCGCCCGACTGCAAGTCGTCAATTGCCGTAGCACCTTTTACGAACTCCACCAGATCACCTTTGAAACGGGCAAAGAGTATGGAAAAGGATGTCATCGGTACGGAATCCGGAGTATCCCCGCCCACCTTGAGAAATGCCTGGGAATCGGTAACCACGAGTGCGGGCGGCCTTTTGAGACGGTCGAGGGCATCACGCAGCTCCCTCTCCTTGACCACCATGCAATAGGCATCATTATCCAGAATATCGCGTATGGATTGAACCTGCGGGAGAATGAGCCGGCCCTTGGGCGCCTCCAGATCGATGGGGATGACCAGCACCGCCAACTCCCCGGCAGGCACCAGATCGCCGACAATAGCCGGGGCATTGATAAATTCTTCCGGAGCCGACCGGATCAGGGCTTCCCTCAGGTCGAGGATCCCCTCACCGGTTGACGCAGTGGTCTGTACAGTAAGGATGTTCATATCGTGCAATCGGGCCGCATGTGCAGAATCAGGCCGGGCGACGTCATTTTTGTTGAATACGACGATAACGGGTGTTTTGCGTTCAAGCAGCTCTGCCAGAATTCCTTCTTCGAACTCGCCCCACTCACCCGCAACCGTTACGATTACCCCGATATCGGTTCTGTCGAATACCTGGAATGTGCGCTGGACACGCATCTCGCCAAGCGCCCCGACGTCGTCAATGCCCGCTGTATCGATGAACAGGACCGGCCCGATCGGCAACAGCTCCATCGGCTTTTCAACCGGATCGGTTGTCGTGCCGGCGATATCCGATACTATGGAGACGGTCTGGCGGGTAAGCGCATTCAAGAGCGAGGATTTGCCGACATTGCGGCGTCCGAAAAAACCGATATGGAGGCGAAATCCCTTGGGCGTATTTTTCATATTTTTTTCCTGTCCTTCATGAGGGGAGAGCCAAGCCTGGTAACGCTCTCCGCGGAAACTAAATCATCAAACAATTCCGCGGTCAGAAGACCGCCTTCAACGACAAGCTCCCTGACACTCTTTCCCTGTGCAAGAGCTTCATCAGCAACCTTCTGTGCGGCCTGGTAGCCGATTGCATCGACCAGCGCGGTAACCGTGGCAGTCGAGCTCTCGACATATTGCCGGCACCGGAGCTCATCCGCCTCAAGACCGGCGATACAGTTCTTCCTCAGGATGGAGCAGGCATTTGCCAGGAGATCGAGACTCCCCAGCAGCGCATCGGCGACCAGCGGCATGAAAGCGTTCAATTCGAGGTTGCCCAATGAACAGGCAAAGGAAATTGACTGGTCATGAGCCATGACGACCATCGCAGCCTGGGACACCGCCTCGGGAATGACCGGGTTCACCTTGCCGGGCATAATGGAAGAGCCTGCCTGACGCGGCGGGAGACGTATCTCCCCGATGCCTGCATCAGGGCCGGAAGAGAGAAGGCGCAGGTCCGACGAGACCTTCAGCAGATTGCTGGCGCATGCCTTGAGGATTCCGCTGACCTCAACAAAAACATCAGTGTTCTGCGTCGCTTCAATGAGGTTTTCCGCTCGTGCCAGACCGAGGCCGGTTATGCTGCGCAGATGCTCCATGACCCGGAAGATATATTGGCGCGGAGCCGCCAGGCCGGTGCCTACGGCTGTCCCGCCAAGATTCATAACGCGCAGCCGTTCCTCGCATTTGTAAATACGCCAGCGGTCACGGCCGAATGCCTCCGCATAGGCGGACATTTCCCTGCCCAGGGTCACCAGCACTGCATCCTGTAACTGGGTCCTGCCTATTTTCACGATATGGGCAAAAGATTTTTCCTTTTCCTGAAATTCCTCGAGAAGGGAGACAACCTCACGCTCCAGTTCGCGCAACAGCTGGATTGCGGCCACCTTGAGCGCTGTAGGATAGGTATCGTTTGTCGACTGATGGAGGTTTATGTCCTCGAGCGGGCTGATGGCTGCATAGTCACCCGGTTCCCTGCCAAGGATCCGCAGAGCCCGGTTAGCCAGGACCTCGTTGACATTCATATTGGTAGAGGTACCGGCTCCACCCTGGAGGGCATCCACCAGGATATGCCCGTCGAGCGCTCCCTCCATCATCTCGCCGCAAGCCTGCTCGATGGCATGTGCCTTGGGTTCGTCCCACCAGCCGAGTTCATGGTTTGTGCGTGCACAGGCAAGCTTGACCGCTCCGAAGGCGTGAATCAGGGCGGGGTTGACCGGTCTGCGGGAAAGGGGGAAATTCTCGATGCTTCTGACCGTATGAACACCATACAGGGCACCCAGGGGAACTTTCCGTTCGCCGAGGAGATCTTTTTCCATCCTGAATTTCTGCGTCATGTAGGTTTTCCTCGGGATGAGAGTTATTATCTAGAAATAGAGGTCCCGGTTCTGATTATCCCTGATCTCCTTGAGGCGCTTGGCCAGATCGCTTTTCATGCTGCCGTCTTCAATCCTGGCAAGTTCCTCCTCGATGAGCTTTTCACCCACCGCCCTCGTTTCCGGTGCTGCATAATCGACCAGGTATTCTTCAAGGGTAAGGAGCGCGTTGGGTGTGCAGAACTCCTTGATAAAACCGGGGATACTGAACTCCATGAAGTGCTCCCCTGTCCTGCCGACACGATAGCAGGAAGTGCAAAAGCTCGGGACATACCCGTCGGTCATCAGTTCCCGCATGACCTCATCCAGAGAGCGAATATCACCGAGTGAAAATTGCTCACGCTCCATGACCTGCGCATCACCCGCCTCTGTATAGCCGCCGAGTTCGATGCGGCTTCCCGCGTCAATCTGCGATACGCCGAACGACATGCATTCACGTCGTACCTGCGGATTTTCCCGTGCTGTAAGAATCAGGCCGGTATAGGGGACCGCCAGGCGAAGAATGGCAATAATCCGTTTGAATTGATCGTCATTGACAAGGAGGTTCTCGTCAAGATTGACCCCGGCAGCGGGCCTCAGCCTCGGAAAGCTGATGGTATGCGGACCAACGTTGTAGCGGTCCTGGAGATAAAGAGCATGGGTTACAAGGCTCAAAACCTCGAATCTCCAGTCGTAAAGACCGAAAAGCACCCCCAGACCGACATCGTCACAGCCGGCTTCGAATGCCCGGCTCAGACCATCAAGCCGGTAGAGATAGTTGCCCTTGCGGGTATTTTCCGGATGGATACGTGCGTATGTATCATGGTGATACGTTTCGTGGAATATCTGATAGGTGCCAATCCCCGCCGCCTTGACAATCGCATACCCTTCATGGTCGAGAGGAGCCGCATTGATATTGACCCGCCTGATCTCTCCGTGTCCCACCTTTGTATCGTACACGGTCCTGACGCTCTTGGCGATAAACTCGGCATCGTACGCCTGATGTTCTCCGAAAACAAGAATAAGGCGCTTGTGACCTTTGTTTTCGAGGGAAACAACCTGCTGGCGTATCTCCTCTTCCGACAGGGTGCGCCGTATCGCGTAGGTATTGCTGCGCTTGAAGGCACAGTACGAACAATCGTTGACGCACTTGTTGCCGATGTACAACGGTGCAAACAGCACAATACGATTGCCGTAGACATTCTTTTTCAACTCGCGCGCCGCCTCGAAAATCTCCTCAATCAGCTCCGGAGAATCGGCCAACAGGAGCTCCGCCGTTTCGGCAACACTCAAGGCTTCCTTAGCAAGGCTCTTGGCGATTATTTCACGAACCCGCTTTGCATCGGGCTTCTTCCCCTTGAGAAGACCGTGTATGAACGGTTCGTTGATAAAATCAATAGCACCTTCACTTAGTTGTAATGCTGGCATCCCACTCATGAGCAATCCCCTTTTCTCAAGCTATGCGGCTTTTTGTGCGTTCGGCTACTCACCCCGGTCGTTTCCCCTCGTTCTGCCGCTGGAAAGAATGCGACGTCCCATACAAGACCTGCGCTGGGTCCTTACTTCTCAGCTGTCGCCTTTGCCGGACTTAGTTGAAGCCGTACCTGATTTTCCTTTTTATCCTGGAGCCATGATACTCTATTCTTCACAGATCTCCTTGACCTGCGTCAACTTATTGTTGTTTGCATGATACCACAGAGGAGATATTGCAGACAAGTACCAGATTTTCCATACATATTGAGTAGCGTCACGGGAAAAGTAGCTCCCGTCACAAAACACGGATCAAATGATCAGTAGAGCGTAAAAAAACAACGGCCGGATGTTTCTACATCCGGCCGTAATAGCATTTCAGAATTTTAGCTTATCAGTTCAAGTTTTGTACCCTTCCGGAGTTACAAAATCCGGTAAGAGCATCCTAGTACTTCGTTCTCTTGAAGTAGTGGGTGTGAAGCAGATGGTGAGCTTTCTCACTCAACGGCTTGCCGAGGTACTTCTCGTACAAGGAAATAATGTAGGGGTTCTCATGGGACTTTCTGAGAGTCTTGCCTGCATCTTCAGTGTAGAGAGCCTTGGTTCTCTTCTTGAGAAGTTCAACGTCGCCATGGTGATAGGGCTGACCGGCGCCGCCGATGCAGCCGCCCGGGCAGGACATGATCTCGATGGCATGGAACTCGGACTTGCCGGACTTGATATCTTCAAGAAGTTTTCTGGCGTTGCCGAGCTCATGTGCAATACCGATATTCAGGGTGTGCGGTCCTACCTGAACTTTGGCGGCCCTGATGCCTTCCATACCACGAACTGCTTCGAAGTTGACGTTGGTGAGGGTTTCACCGGTAGCCAATTCGTATGCGGTTCTCAGTGCGGCCTCGATAACACCACCGGTGGCACCGAAGATCGGTGCTGCACCTGTGGACTCGCCGAGAGGAGCATCGAAATCTTCGTCAGGAAGGGAAGCGAAATCGATGTTCATTCTCTTGATCAGACGTGCAAGCTCACGGGTGGTTATGGAGAAATCGACATCCGGGTTGCCGTTGACTCTGAATTCAGGACGATCACACTCGTACTTTTTAGCCAGGCAGGGCATGATGGATACAACAACCATCTTCTCCCTGGGGATACCAAGCACGTCGGCATAGAAGGACTTGGCAATCGAACCGAACATCTGCTGGGGAGACTTGGCGCTGGAAGGGATGTCGATGAGATCAGGGAACTGATGCTCGAAGAACTTTACCCAAGCCGGGCAGCAGGAGGTAAGGATCGGCAGTTTTACGGTTTTGTCGCCATCCAGGAAGCGGGTAAGTCTGTCAAGAAATTCGGATCCCTCTTCCATGATGGTGAGGTCGGCGGCGAAGTCGGTGTCGAATACATGGTCGAAACCGATTCTTCTCAGCGCTGCTGCCATCTTGCCGGTAACGGACGTACCCGGCTCGAAACCGAATTCTTCGCCGAGGGCGGCACGTACCGCGGGAGCAGTCTGAACGACGGTAACCTTGTCAGGATCCGCGATGGCATTGACGACTTCCCAGGTGTGGTCTCTTTCAACAAGAGCGCCAACCGGGCATACTGCGGCGCACTGGCCACAGAAAGTACAAACGGAATCTTCCAGGTTCATTTCAAAAGCCGGTGCAACAACAGCGTTGAAGCCCCTGTTGACGCCGGAGAGAACTCCACAGGTCTGAACTTCGTTACACATGGTTTCGCAACGTCTGCACATGATGCATTTATCCATGTCGCGGATGATGGAAGGGGATATGTCTTTCCGGTAGGTTGACATAACGCCTTCGTAGGCGACTTCACGCATGGCAAATTTTTCAGCGATATCCTGCAGTTCGCACTCGCCGGACTTGGAACAGACGAGGCAGTCTTTCGGATGGTCGGAAAGCAGGAGTTCGAGAACGTTTTTGCGTGCATTCAACACACGCATGGTATTTGTTTTCACTACCATACCATCGGCAACCGGTGTTGCACAGGCAGGAGCAAGATTCTTTCTGCCTTCCACTTCAACAACACAGAGACGGCAGGAAGCTGCCATGTTGTTGACTGCAAGTTCTTCCATCTTGAGGAAACAGAGGGTCGGCACATCCACGTTCATCTTGTTCGCGGCATCAAGAATCATGCTCCCCTGCGGCACTTCGGTTTCTTTACCGTCGATTGTAATTTTCAACATAGACATTTAATGTGAGCTCCTTTCGCTATTGTTTAACAATTGCTGCGAATTTACACTTGTCGATACAGGCGCCGCACTTGATACATGCTGCCTGGTCGATGACATGAACTTCCTTGGTCTTGCCGGAGATGCAGTT
>JAGFXO010000094.1 GCA_017861285.1 Geobacteraceae bacterium
GGGGAATATCCGGTACTCAAGGGGACATATCTGAAATGGTTCCGTCAGATTGCCGACCTCGGAGTAAATTCCCTGAGAATTTATACCGTTCACCCACCCTGCTTTTACGAAGCGCTGGCGGAGTTCAACCAGGGCGGCAAGAAGCTCTGGCTGTTTCAGGGGATATGGGCCGAGTTGCCGGAAGACGGCGATTTTGACAGCTCACAATACCTTGCCTACATAAAGCAAAGTATACGAGACGCAGTTGACGTCGTGCACGGTGCCGCCTCCCTTCCCGAGAAACCGGGATATGCCCACGGCAGCTATGCATTCGATGTCTCCTCCCACACCGCAGCATTCGTTTTTGGACGGGAATGGGAACCGTGCGCGGTGAAGCACTACAATCTGTCCCGGCAGGGCAAGACGGGTGACTGGCAGGGAGAATTTCTGGGTATTGCACAAGGGACTGCCTTCGAGTGCTGGGTTACCCGAATTTGTGACTACCTGCTGACGTACGAGCACGGGAAGTTTTCTCAAACGCACCCTCTTTCGGTTGCCAACTGGCCAACACTTGATCCGCTGAGTCACCCGTCGGAGTCGAACCACGAAGATGAATTGCTGCGTCAGGGGTTGAAGGCGAGGACGAATGCCTGCAATGAAAACGAGGATATGGCGTCCCTGGATGTGGCAAAAATCAGCGTGAAGCAGGGGAGCGGATTCTTCGCTACGTACCACGTATATCCCTATTATCCCGATTTTATCAATAATGACTACCTGGATGCCCCCGACCCCTATCGTGCCTATCTTCATGACCTGAAAAAACACCATGGAAGCCAGCCCGTTCTCATCGCGGAATTCGGTCTGCCGAGCAGCAGGGAAGTCACCCACTGGCAGAGGGACGGCCTGCACCATGGAGGCCATGATGAAAAGGCCCAGGGGGAAGGAAACGGGCGGTTGATGCAATCGGTCTTCAAATCCGGCATGGCGGGAGGGATGCTCTTCAGCTGGTTTGATGAATGGTTCAAGAGAAATTGGCTTTTTTTGCCGTATGAAATCCCCGCTGAAAGGAAACCTTTGTGGTTCAATCTGCAGGATGCCGAAGAGAACTACGGATTGCTTGCCGCCTATCCCGGTTATCCGCGGAAATTGGTGTCACTCTCAGGGAAACTGGACGAATGGTCGAATGCCCGGACCCTCTATCAAAAAGACGGCCTGTCGGTCTCGCATCGGTTCAACGACGGTTTCGACGCTTCGAGGACTCTCCGTCGTCTTCTTGCCCAGCATGACGAGGGATTTCTCTACCTGCTGCTCGAAACCGCCGGACCGATAGATTTTACCAAGGCCGGGTATATGATCGGCCTGGATACCTGCTCCCCGGAGAGCGGAGAATTCCTGCTGCCCCTTGAAACGAAACTGAAGGTGCCGGTGGGCATGAAGTTCGTCATGCACTTTTCCGGTGAACGAAAAAGCAGACTGCTGGTCTGCAAAGGGTATGACAAGTATCTGAATTACGCCGGGGGAGAAATCATACCCGGTGTTTCCGACCGGGGCGAATGGGTCGTCATGCAGAACAGAACCAACAGCCGCCGCATCAGCAAGGACGGGAGCAGATTCTATCCATCCAGGGTGTTCTCCATGAGCAACCTCAGATTCGGGAGCCTTGAACAGGGCAGCCCCCGGTTCGACAGTCTTGCGGACTTCCATGTTACGGGTAGCATCATCGAGATTCGAATACCCTGGGGGCTTGTCAATTTTACGGATCCCGGTTCCAGAACCGTTCTGTGGCAGGACGGTAAAGGAAAGACGCGGATAACTGACGGCATACGGTGTGTCGCCGTTTCATTCAAGCCGGAAGAGGGTTTCCTGTATGCCCGGGACACGGGCCTTGGGGACAATGCCACGGATACCCTGCCCGCGAGTCTTGTGCCGGAAAACATCAGGAAATATTCCTGGGACGGCTGGAATGTTCCCCTGTACCACACGTACCTGAAGCAAAGCTATCACCTTTTCCGGAAAACTCTTGCGGGAATGCCTGATGAGATTTGATTTTTCATTAAACAGGAGAAGCTTCCTCAAACTCTGGGGGCTGGCAACGCTTTCTCTGCTGCTACCCCGCATGTCGCAGGCAAGAACGGCCGGAATCCCGGTGTTGCTGTACCACGACATATCTAACGAGTTCAGGGATGAATATACTATTTCCCCCGGTCTTTTCGCGGTACAGATGGAGTGGCTCTATGCAAATGGCTACCGGGCCGTTTCACTGCGGGATATCGGCGCACCCGGACAGGCCGTGCCGGAGAGGGCCGTTGTCATCACCTTTGACGACGGATATGCGACCTTCATGGATTACGCTTTCCCGCTGCTGCAGCAATACGGTTTCAAGGCAACGATCAACCTGGTTGGCGAATACGTGGGCACCTATATGGAGATGGGGGGACGGCGGCCGATGTTCGGCTGGGATGAATATCGGCATCTGGCGCGGAGCGGGTTGGTGGATATCGGCTGCCACACCCATGCGCTGCACAAATACGGCCATCTGGGTGTGTCAGGGGTCAGTGGCGATGTGCTGGCAAATGACCTGCGCATATTCCAGGAAACTCTGAGGAAACAAACCGGCCGGAACGCGGATATCCTTGCGTGGCCTTACGGGCTGTATACCCGGAAGAGCATTGCAGTCGCCGTACAGGCGGGGTTCCGGCATATCCTTACCTCAAGGCGCGGCCTGTACGAGGTTGCAGGCAATCCGCTGGAAATCCCGAGGCGGAACATATCAAATGGGACAGATCTTATTTCATTTAAACAATATATTGGAGGGGGCATATGATTCTCAGGGTTTTTTTGTCAATGATATTCGTTTTCGGCAGCCTTTCCGTCTGCTTTGCCATGTCGCCTGCCGAACTTGCGCAGGCCGGCAAATACGATGAGGCGGTCAGCGCTTACAAGAAAGCTGTTGCCGGGGAGCCTGATGCAAAGAAGAAAGCACTCATGTGCAAGGAACTCGGTGATCTCTTCGTGTCCCGGGAGGATTTCAGGAATGCCGCCGACCAGTATGTGGCAGCCCTTTCATACTCACGCGATTTTACAGAACAGGAAAGGCAGTTGATGGCCACGCGGATGTCATGGGGTGGACGGTTTGAAAAGGCCATTGGCGAACTGAATACCATCGTCAGGGAAAACCCCGCTAACTACGAAGCCAGAATCCAGTTGGCGAGGACCCTTTCCTGGAACGGGGACCTCAAGGGGGCGATAAGAGAAGCGGACACGGTATTGCGGGTGTTCCCGCAAAACAGGGATGCTCTCCTGGTGAAGGCCAGTGCTCTGAAGTGGCAGGGGAGGACGAATGAGTCCCTTGTCATTTACCGGAAACTCCTCAAGGAGGGGGAAGACTTCGATACCCGGTTGGGCTATGCCTATGCCCAAATGGCCAATGGCGACAGGAGGGGCGCACGGGAAAGTGCGTCCATGCTTAAACCTGCGTTTCCCTACCAGAAAAAGGAGGCTGCAAATCTTCTGGCGGAACTTGACAGGAGGACAAGGCCTCGTATTGACACATGGTACAGTTATTACAACGACACCGACGATAACCGGTTGAACAGGGTCGGTCTCCGTTATGGGCAGTCCGTTGGCAATTGGGACATGGGCTTCTATTTCCGCCATACCGATGCCAAGGACAACAACCTGCGTAACTGGGCGCAGGATTACGGCATTACAGCATACACGAAGGTTACCGAATCCCTGGGATTGGGTGGAGGTGTGGGATTGAGCCCCGTCGGTGACGGCGGGACCAATTATTTCGTGACGGGAAACGTTCGCGGTGATTTTGCCGTCGGCAACGGAACGGTTGGAATCGGCCTTGCCCGGGAGGTTTTCAGTGACACGGCAGAGATTATCGAAAACCGGATTCGTGTCAATTCGGCGAGGGTTCAAACCACCCAACGCCTGACGGACAGGATCTCCCTCTTCGGGAGTTACCAGTACCGTGACTATTCGGATGACAACAATGCCCACGATTTCCAGATTGCCCCGTCTTACAGGCTTCTTACGGGGACACCTGCAATCAGCGTCGGCTACAGGTTCCGCTACATGAATTTCGACCGTCAAAGTCTCGGGGGGTATTTCGATCCGAACGATTTCATGTCACATCAGCTTTTTTCAACCATTTCGATGGAAAAGGGAAAGTTCTCCGCCTACCTGGAACCCTACATAGGTGTCCAGTCATTCCGGAGGTACGGCGATGACAGCACCGATCTCATTGGAGGCGTGTACGGCTCGCTCGGGTATCAGATTGCAAAGTACCTGCGCATTGAAATTAACGGCGAGTACGGCAATTCGGCGGCCGAGTCGGCTTCAGGCTTTGAATATTACCAGATCGGGGCTGCATTGGGCTTTACGTTTTAGGCCGCTTCGCCTTTCACAGGTCGCCATTTCTCCCTTTACAAGCCGGAATTTGCCATGCTAATATTCCATGGTTTTGGAACAGTATTGACGAATTGCGCGAGGGAGATTTTCAGATGTCAGGTCATAATAAATGGAGTACCATAAAACACAAAAAAGGTGCAGCTGACGCCAAGCGGGGTAAGATATTCACCAAGCTCATCAAGGAGATATCCGTAGCGGCCAAAATGGGTGGTGCGGACCCCGCGGCCAATCCGCGGTTGCGGACAGCCGTCGATAAGGCCAAGGCTGAAAACATGCCGAAGGACAACATCGAGCGTGCTATTAAAAAGGGCGCCGGTGAACTTGAGGGCGTAACCTACGAAGAGACGACCTATGAAGGGTACGGTCCCGGTGGTGCGGCGGTGCTGGTGGAGGTGATGACGGACAATCGCAACCGGACTGTTTCCGATGTACGCAGCATTTTTTCGAAATGCAACGGCAATATGGGAGAAAGTGGTTGTGTCTCCTGGATGTTCGACAAAAAGGGATTTATCGTGTTCTCCCGGGAAACCGATTTCGACAAGCTCTTCGAAGCGGCGCTGGAAGCAGGTGCCGAGGATGTCTCCGATGAAGGCGACCAGATCGAGGTTATAACCGACCCATCGGCATTCATCGAGGTGCGTGAAGCACTGGAAAAGTCTGGGTTCAAATACGAGTCGGCCGAGGTAACCATGATTCCGCAGACCATGGTCAAGCTGGAAGGGAAACAGGCTGAGAACATGCTGAAGCTCATGGACAGGCTCGAGGACAACGATGATGTCCAGAATGTGTACGCCAACTTCGATATCTCCCAGGAAGAGATGGAGAGAATGATGTAGGCGGTGCAAGGGAAGGGGCGGGGTTGAAACCCGCCCCTGTGAGTTTCAGGGGAAAAAATGAGAGTTTTGGGTATTGACCCCGGTTCCAGGATTACCGGGTATGGTGTTATTGATTCGCAGGGGAACAGGCTGGCGCATGTTGATAACGGCGCCATTTTCACCGATGCCGGCAAGGATTTCCCGGCGCGACTGCAGAAGATTTACCGGGGCCTGACGGAAATAATCGAATTGTACAAGCCTGAGGCCGTGGCGGTGGAAAATATCTTTTTCGCAAAAAATGTGCAGAGCGCGTTGAAGCTCGGACAGGCCCGCGGGGTTGCCATCGTTGCCGGCGTCAATGCCGGGCTTCCCGTCTTTGAATATAGCGCTTTGCAGGTCAAGCAGGCGGTGGTGGGGCACGGGAAATCCGCCAAAGAGCAGGTGCAGCAGATGCTGAAAGTTCTGCTCTGTCTGCCGGAGGTTGCGCAGGAAGACGCCTCCGACGCCCTTGCCGTTGCTGTTTGTCACGCCCATTCGTGCGGCATGAATGCCTTGAGGAGCAGGCTGGCATGATCGCGCTGCTGACAGGCAGGATTGCCTACAAATCACCGGAGTTTATTATTCTGGATGTGAACGGGGTCGGCTACCGGGTTCAGATTCCCTTTTCCACGTACTACGAACTTCCCGAAGAGGGGATTGTCGCATCCCTCAATATTTATACCCATGTCAAAGAAGACGCCATAAGCCTCTACGGGTTCCGCACCAGCCGGGAAAAGGACTTTTTCCAGCTGCTCATCTCAGTGTCAGGAATCGGCCCCAAAGTTGGAAAGGATATCCTGTCCAACTGCCAGGTGCAGGATCTCAGCGGGTCCATCCTGAGGGGCGACATCTCCCGCCTTTGCGCTATACCGGGGATCGGCAGGAAGACAGCCGAACGCCTGATTCTGGAGTTGAAGGACAAGGTGCGGAAACTTGATTCCATGGCCCCTGTCCACGGGGAGGGTCGCCCTGCTCAGCCTTCCGGTGTTCTTGACGACGTTGCGTCCGCCCTTATCAATCTCGGGTACAAGGAGGCGGTGGTCAGGAAAACGCTGGCCGAGATGGAAATCCCGGCTGACGCTCCCATGGAATCCGTATTGAAACAGGCGTTGAAATCCCTGGCCCCTGGCCGCTAGCCGCTGGAAATATAGGTTTTCATGACCCGGATAATCGAACCAAAGACAACCGAAGACGATTTTTTCTTTGAGACCACGCTCCGGCCCAGGAGTCTTGCGGAGTATATCGGGCAGGAAAAGGCCAAGGGTAACCTGGACCTTTTCATCGACGCGGCCAGGAAGAGGAACGAGGCGCTCGATCATGTGCTGCTGTACGGTCCCCCGGGGCTCGGCAAGACAACCCTTGCCAATATCATTGCCGCTGAAATGGGGGTCAATATCAAGTCCACGTCGGGGCCGGTGATCGAACGTCCCGGTGACCTGGCGGCAATATTGACCAACCTCGAACAGCACGATGTCCTGTTCATCGATGAGATCCACCGTCTTTCCCACGTTGTGGAAGAGATTCTCTACCCGGCGATGGAGGATTTCCAACTGGACATCATCATCGGCCAGGGACCGAGTGCCCGTACCATCAAGCTGGATCTGCCGAAGTTTACCCTTGTCGGTGCGACCACCAGGGCGGGTTTGCTCTCTTCGCCCCTGCGCGACCGCTTCGGTGTCATATCGAGACTCGAGTTCTACACGGAAGAAGAACTGGCCGTCATTGTAACCCGCTCCGCGCGGATTCTGGGCATTCATATTGAGCAGGAAGGCTCGCTGGAACTGGCCCGCAGAAGCAGGGGAACCCCGCGTATCGCCAATCGCCTGTTGCGCAGGGTACGCGATTACGCACAGGTTCGGGCCGATGGTGTCATTACCGGGACGGTTGCCGGTGATGCCCTGTCGCTCCTGGAAATTGATGAAATGGGGTTCGACCCCATGGACCGGCTGATCATGCTCACCATTATCGACAAGTTTTCCGGGGGGCCGGTGGGGCTCGATACCCTGGCGGCGGCCATCTGTGAGG
The DNA here is from genome assembly GCA_017861285.1 of Geobacteraceae bacterium. GTDB lineage: Bacteria > Desulfobacterota > Desulfuromonadia > Geobacterales > Geobacteraceae > CAIWTU01. The sequence continues at coordinate 7,278 of JAGFXO010000094.1, forward strand.
AGAGCGATACCATTGAGGATGTGTATGAACCGTATCTGATACAGAACGGATTCCTGAACCGCACTCCCCGGGGGAGGATGGCTACCCGTGCGGCCTATCTCCATTTCGGAAGGGTGTCCCCGGAACCGCCCCAGGGAAAGCTTTTCTGATCATGCAACTGATATTCGAATTTCCGGTCAATCCAAAGTACAGTTTCGACAATTTCGTTGTCTGCAGCGGGAACCGTACGGCATTCCATTTTGCGCAAATGGTCATGGACGGGAATTCAACTGATAACCTTCTGTATGTCTATGGCCCGCCGGGATCCGGCAAGACCCATCTTCTGATGGCAATCTGCGAGGGCCTGGCCGCCCGGCACCGGGAATCGGAAACAGCCCCGGCCGGATCGGTGCCCTGTCTTTCCTTTAAAAATATCGATGA
>JAGFXO010000095.1 GCA_017861285.1 Geobacteraceae bacterium
CGCGAAAGAAGAAACCGGCGGGGGAGACACCGGCGGAGTAATCGTTTACTGATGAGACTGCTGTTGAAAGAGGTACTTCATGACGAAAAAAGCTGTCGTTCTGTATAGCGGCGGACTTGATTCCACCACCTGCCTTGCCATCGCCAAAGCAGGGGGATATGAGCCGTACGCCATGAGCTTTGCCTACGGCCAGAGACACAAGGCCGAATTGCGCATGGCGGAAAAAAACGCCAAGTCCATGGGTGCGGTAGAACACCTCATGGTCGACTTCGACCTGCGCAGGATTGGGGGAAGTGCCCTGACCTCGGATATGGAAGTACCCAAATCGGGGGTCGGCAGCGATATACCCGTAACCTACGTTCCGGCACGCAATACCATCTTCCTGTCTTTTGCCCTCGGATGGGCCGAGGTTCTCGGGTCATTCGACGTCTTTATCGGGGTCAATGCCCTGGACTATTCCGGGTACCCTGACTGCAGGCCCGAATATATCGCTGCCTTCGAAAACATGGCCAACCTGGCGACGAAAGCAGCGGTCGAAGGGCTTGGGAAATATGTAATCCACACTCCCCTCATTCATCTGACAAAAGCGGAAATCATAAAGAAGGGACTCGAACTGGGAGTGGACTACGGGAAAACCCATTCATGCTACGATCCGAACCCGGAGGGCCTTGCCTGCGGCAGGTGCGACTCCTGTCGACTGCGCCTCAAGGGATTTGCGGAAGCCGGGAGTGTTGATCCGGTGAAATACGTCAAGGAGCTCGGATGAAGGACGTTCAAAAATCCATGGACAACCGTAAGATTCCCATCAACAAGGTCGGGGTCAAGGACATTTCCTATCCGATTGTGGTGATGGACAAACGCCGGAAGCTTCAGCACACCGTGGCAAGGGTCAACATGTATGTCGATCTGCCGCATCATTTCAAGGGAACCCACATGAGCAGGTTCATCGAAATTTTCAACTCGTACCGGGAAAATATCGGGTTGAACAACATGGAGATCATCCTGCAAAAAATGAAGGAGAAACTGGGGGCTGACAGCGCCCATCTCGAAATCGAGTTCCCGTACTTTATCGAAAAAAAAGCCCCGGTCTCAGGCGCCATGAGCCTCATGGAGTATACCTGCGAATTTAACGGCAGCCTGACCACCGAACTGGACTTCATTCTCGGTATCAAGATCCCCGTGACATCTCTCTGTCCCTGCAGCAAGGAGTTGAGCCGGTACGGAGCCCATAATCAGCGCAGCATCATTACCCTGAAGGTGCGATACCACGATTTTATCTGGATCGAGGACCTGGTCGAGGCAATCGAGGCGTGCGGCAGCAGCCAGGTTTACTCGCTGCTCAAGAGAGTCGATGAGAAATACGTGACGGAACAGGCCTATGAAAATCCGAGGTTCGTCGAAGACATCGTACGGGAAGCGACCCTGAAACTCTCGCAGAACGAAAACATCACCTGGTTTTCGGTCGAGGTCGAAAATTTCGAATCTATCCATAAACACTCCGCATATGCAGCCATCGAAAGAGACAACCGCCTCGGCAAATCACCGGCAACTGTGGATAAGATTGTGGAAAAATAGCAAAACTGTGGATAATGCCACTCAATTACCTCGCGGGAAGATCATTCACGGGAAATTTTCTGCTCTTTTTGATCCACTATGAAAGACAAAGCCCTCATCATTTTCGCCAAGCAGCCGGTTCCCGGCACGGTCAAAACCCGCATGATCCCGGCGCTGACGCCTGAGGGAGCGGCACAGCTCTATCTCTTCATGGTAACCGACATACTGAACAACACCCTTACCATCGCGGATGTTGACAGGATTTTGTTCTATGACGGGAATGGGGAAGCCGAAAATTATTTTCGAGAGTCGTTTCCCTCATGGACTCAATTCCCCCAGGAAGGGAACGACCTGGGTCAAAGAATGGAAGCCGCCTTTTGCCGCACCTTTGCCAGGGGCTATCAGTCAGTGGCCATTATCGGCTCGGACTCACCCGACCTCCCGGTATCGTTCATTGAAGATGCCTTCCGGTTCCTGGAAAACAATCGGTCAGACGTAGTATTCGGGCCGGCGACAGACGGAGGATATTATCTGCTGGGGATGAACCGGTTACACCGCGAACTCTTCAGCGGAATTTCATGGAGCACCGGCCAGGTTTTGCAGGACAGTCTGAAAATAGCAGAATCACTCGGATTGGGCACTAAACTTCTTCCTCCCTGGCACGATATCGACACGTTCGCTGATCTGGAAAGGTTGAAAAAAACACATTACGGAAATGGCGCCCCGCTGACAATGGGGTTTATCGATACGATCGACACTCCCTAGGGATACCTTTACTTCAGCACCTCCACCTGATACCCGCACCTGCTCAAATGATCGACAATCCGCTGTATGTGATCATATCCCTTTGTTTCCAGTTCCAGGAGAACTTCGGTCTTGCCCCAGGGGAGGGAGATGGAGCGCCTGTCATGGTTGATGAAAAAGATATTGGCTCCCGTCATGGCCAATTCCCCGGCCAGTTTCGCCAGAGAGCCCGGAACATCTTCGAGTTCCACTTTCAGCTTGAGATACCGTCCCGCCGCAAGCAACCCCCGCTCCACCACCATGGCAATGGTCTTGACATCGATATTTCCTCCCGACAGAACGCATACCGTTTTCCCCCCTGGATGGCCCACCCGGCCGTTCATGAGGGCCGCAAGGGTGACGGCGCCGGCGCCTTCCACCAACAGCTTGGCCTTCTCCAGCAATGCCACGATTGCCTGGGCAATCTCTTCTTCCGTAACCAGGATCACATCTTCAACAAGTTCGCGGATAATGGGAAAGGTGTTGTCGCCAACCTTTTTCACACTGATGCCATCGGCCAGCCCGACATGGACCGGAGTCTCCAGGATCATCCCTTTTTTCAGGGAATAATGGGCGCAAGGTGCCGATGCCGTTTCCACACCGATGATCCGCACATGGGGATTGGCCGACGTGATGGCCGTTGCGATTCCCGAGATGAGTCCGCCTCCACCTATGGGAACAAGTATCGTAGAAACATCCGGTAGTTCCTCGATTATCTCTAGGCCGATGGTACCCTGCCCGGCCATGACAACCGGGTCTTCGAACGGGTGGACAAAAAGGGAGCCCGTCTCTTCTCTTTTTTTCAGGGCAGCCGCTGAGGCCTCATCGAAATTTTTCCCGGTGAGGACAACTTCCGCGCCATATTCCCTGGTCGCATGAATTTTCTGAAGGGGAGTATTTTCCGGCATGAACACCATGGAACGCACCCCCAGCAGGCGCGCTGAAAACGCCACCCCCTGGGCATGGTTGCCTGCCGACGCGGTGATCACACCGCCGGCAAGGCTCTCCCTCTTTTGGCAAAGCATGAAATTGAGAGCACCGCGAATTTTGAAGGAACCTGTTTTTTGCAGGTTTTCGCATTTGAAGTAGACCGGATACCCAAGGAGTTCACTGAAATAATGGGAGTGCATGAACTCTGTGCGGCGCACCAGTTCTTTCAGTCTCCCGGCGGCATTCAGGATCAATTCATTCGTAAGCATGAACACTCCCGTACCGGGTGTGTCCCCGGCCGACTCAGTGCGCATGGTCATGGTGCCCGTGGCTGCACGAGCCATGATGAGTATGTCCATGGATGCTGCTTTTGCGCGGCCGGTGCCTGAACTCCTTGATCACCGGGGCCTCCACGCACAGTGTGCACTCGACCTGGAGAGTGGTGTGGGAGATATGGTATGGTGAATACCATGAACACCCTCGATGCCGCGGATGGTTTCCACCACTTCCGATGTCTTGAGGCCGCGCGGAGTGCCTTCAAGCAGGATATGGGTGGATTCCCTGAGCACCCGCCATGCCCCCCAGAAAATCGTGCATCCGATGACGATCGATGCTATCGGGTCAAGAATATGCTGACCGGTAAAATAAATCGCCACACCGGCAACGATTACTCCCACAGAGACAGCGGCATCTCCGATTACATGGAGGAAAGCGCTGCGTACGTTAAGGTCGTCATGGGAATGCTGGTGAAGGGCTGAAGCAGCCACCAGATTCATCACCAAACCGACGGCGGCGATGATGAACATTGGAAGACTCTTTATCGGCTGCGGCTCGATGAATCTTAGTATGGCTTCATAGGTGATTGCAATGGCGATGAGAAAAACGGTCGCGCCGTTAATGAAAGACGCAAACACCTCGGTTCGATGCCAGCCAAAGGTTCTTGTATCCGAAGCGGGATAGGAGGCAAGCCTGATTGCAACCAGTGAGAGAACAAGCGCAAAGAGATCCAGAAAGACGTGGGCGGCATCGGACAGCAACGCGAGAGAATTGGTCCATATCCCTCCTATGACCTCGGCAAGCAAAGTAAGTGTCGTAACAGCTATTGCATATTTCAACCGACCGGTGATACTTTTATCAAGCTGATGTTCGGATTCCATGTCGTTATCTCCTCTTGATGGAGTCCGGAGCGGTTTCATAAACCCTTTTTTCATGAACCACGAAGTGCAGCCACTCGCGGGCTCAACCAAATCAAATTCCCCGCATATGCCTATCTGGTAATATTGTAACAAAGCGCCTGTAAGCGGTCAATCACCCTTACCCTCCAAGTCTCCTTGCAATTTTTCATGTCTCCTGATATTTTGACGCAAAGTTTTTCGGAGGTCTTACCATGGACAACATGCACCACAGACTCATCATACTCGGTTCCGGTCCGGCCGGCTACACAGCGGCAATTTACGCGGCACGCGCCAATCTCGAACCTGCAATCATCACCGGTATGCAGCAGGGGGGCCAACTGACCACGACAACGACAGTGGACAACTGGCCCGGAGACCCGGACGGGGTTCAGGGTCCTGAACTGATGGACCGGATGCTCAAGCACGCCGAACGGTTCAGCACAACTATCATCTATGACCACATAACCAGGGCGGACCTTTCTCAGCGACCCTTTGTCCTGGAAGGAGGGGCCGGCCAATATACCTGCGACGCCCTGATCATAGCAACCGGAGCCTCGGCACGATACCTGGGGCTGCCATCCGAACAGAAATTCATGGGCCGCGGTGTATCCGCCTGCGCCACCTGTGACGGGTTTTTCTACCGCGGCAAGGATGTGGCAGTGATTGGCGGGGGGAATACCGCGGCGGAGGAAGCTCTCTACCTTTCACATATAGCACGGCATGTGACCGTCGTACATCGGCGCGACCAGCTGCGGGCGGAGAAGGCTCTTGCGGAAAAACTTATCGAAAAGACCAAAACGGGGAATGTCACCATTGAGTGGAACCACGTACTCGATCAGGTGCTCGGTGATGAAAGCGGGGTCACCGGCATCCGCCTCTGCCACAAAAGCGGCTCGACCAAGGAGATCGCGGTACATGGAGTTTTCATGGCCATAGGGCACAAACCGAATACGGATATGTTTGCGGGGCAGCTTGAAATGGAAAACGGGTACATCAGGACCCGATGCGGCCAGGAAGGGAATATGACGGCAACGAGCGTTGCCGGGGTATTTGCGGCCGGCGACGTGCAGGACCCCTACTATCGCCAGGCGATTACCTCTGCGGGCACCGGCTGCATGGCAGCGCTGGACGCGGAAAAATATCTGGATATACAGAAACTGTAAGAGAAAATAGTATGCGTGAAAAACCGGGGGGGGGCTATTACGTGCAAAAGGACCTCCTCTGTGAGGTCCTTTTGGGTTTTGTGACGGGTTTTTCCGGGCGAAGTTAAACGGTGACCTTCTCCCCGCAGTTGTAGCAGGTTATTTCGCTCTGCCCCGGTTGACGAACAAGTATTACGGCACACTTGGGGCAGTTCGATACGCTCATGGATTCTTCGCTGTGATATTCCCGGAAATAGGTGTCCCAGTCGAGCTCCTTGACCTTTTCAATCTCTTCTTCGGATGCCATGTTGCGTACTTTCATCGGATTGAACATTGTTCACCTCGCATCTGATGTATCAAATTCACCAATTATTGAATACTGTACCATAAAAGCAACCGATAGTGAAACAGGATTGTAACTGCCCCGCTCCGCCGTTAGCCGGCGTGCTTCCCGTTCCAGGACCGGCCCCTCACCATTGCACATATGGAGGGCAAACCCCTGATCAGTTGATCAAATACCCGGCAATATCAATATTCTTCAAGAGGGGATCTACAGTGGAGACGATCCTTGCGTAACGCCCCCCGTCGTCCCTCGCAAGCTTTTCCTTTCTTCCTTGCTCCAGAATATTTTCCCCCGCATCGATTACCACCTTGACCTCCGGCGCTTCGGAATCCAGGTGATTGGGCTTTGTCACCACAGCGATCTCGTTCGTATCGAGCCGCACCAGGGTACCGACCGGGTATTTGCCCATCATTTCAGCGAATTTCCTTGCCAGCTCCCCATGAAGCTGGGTTCCCGCGAGACGCTTTATGGTATCGACAGCTTTTTTCGGAGGATACGGGGCATTATACGTGCGCAGGGTGGTCATGGCGTCATAGGAGTCTGCAATTGCTATAATTTCCGTCATGATCCCGAATGACCTGTCCCGCGCCCATTCGGGGTATCCCTCCCTGTTGTGTTTTATGTGATGCCCCAGGACTGCATCGACTATCTGCCGGTTCATACCCTCCATCTTGTCCACAATTTCAGAACCGGTTTCGACATGTTTTTTCATTTCTTCGAATTCGACAGCGGAAAGCTTGCCGGGTTTGTTCAGGATACCTTTTTCAATCCTTGTTTTGCCGATATCATGGAGGAGACCGGCGGTATTGATATCCCGGAGTATTTCCTTTTCCATGCCCATGAAAGCTGCGAGGGCAAGGGCAAGAACACCGACATTGACTGAGTGGTTGAAGGTATAGTTGTCGTAATCCTTGATCATGGAGAGCCCCAGCAGCGTCGTATGATCTTTCATGGCCATGGAAACCATGCTGTTGACCACCATGTTGATTTTCCAGCTGCTGGGAATCCTGCCGCGCTCTATATCCTTCATTACACCCCTAACAGCATGAAGGGCATCTGCATACGCCTTGACGGAGTCAAACTCCCCGTCCCCCTCACCTTTTTCATGGTGCTCTATGCCCATGCAAATACTGGCAACACCTTTTTCCCGCAGCTTTTCCGGAAGGTTGTCAACGGTGGAATCCTTGTGCGCAAGCAGCGAAGAAAAGTGGAACAGATCGTCAAAGCTTACTCCCGGCAGGATCGTTACCGCATCTATACCTTTCCTGATGAATCGGTTGGCCAATTCGGAAACGGCCGCATTCGGCGTGACAAAGATATGCTCCTCCAGGAAAAAAACTCCTTCGACCACTCCGAAATATGTTTCCGGTTTCTGCTCCAGCATTGCGGTAAGAAGCGAGGCCAGTTCCTCCAGAGGCTGCCTGACGGCCTGATGGGCCTGCGGATAGAAGGCAACCGATTTTATCGAGGTATTCAAAAGGATTGCCGCGCGTTGCGCCTCCTGTTGAGAAATCTTCACCATACCTTGTCCAAGCACGTTTTCAGACACTCCAGTACTCCACGACCCCCGGATTGGTATCGCAGGGATGATATTTTTTCAGGCAATTGTTTGGAACGGCAGACAGAAATGAAAGTGCCCGCCCGCTCGGGATGCCGTTAAGGACGCTGTCCAACGTTCATCCTCGCCCTTCATTTCCAGTCAACTTCTCCGAGGTCTGCCATTGTTTCGTACAGACTCGTCTCTTCGACGATACTCTTCTCGTCAAACTTCTGAAAATAGATTTTTGCCCGGTCAAGGATACCCAGGTCGTCCATATGCGTCATGATGCATGCTGCCACGTCTCCCGGCAGCATTCCTTCATGAATATCCCCGCAGCGGCTGCCTCCCAGCATCTCCACCGTTTCGCAAAGTGTCAGAACCTGCGGGTCTTTCCTCTGCTCCTCCAGGTGATCCTCCACCAGCAGTTCCAGTGCCGTTTTCAAATCCACACCAGGCCTCCCGTTACTCTTTCAAGATAGCTCATCGATTATCCCACCAAACCCCATCCCCACCCCGACCCTCCCCTTGAAAGGGAGGGAATACCTGATGTATCCCCCTTGAACAGGAGATAGTAAGCTCATCCACCTTCAAGTGGGAGGTTGAGAGGGGGATGGGTTTGAAGAAGAATCCTCCGAACCTGAACCATGAAAGGCATCTTACAATAAAAAGCAAAAAAATTCAAAAAGACTGCCGTCTGCCGTTATTCCGACTTCAGACTTTTAATCGCAATCTCGTACAGGTCCCGTGCCGGATTCGGCAACGCAAGAACTCGCTCCAGTTCCGTTTTCATCAGTTGCTGCCGCTTTTCGTCATATCTCTTCCAGTTGCTCAAAGACCCGAGAAGACGTGCGGCAACCTGGGGATTCAGCTCGTTGAGCCTGATTACCTGTTCACCGAGGAACCTGTATCCGGAGCCTTCTTCTTCATGGAAACGGAGCGGGTTTGACTGGCAGAAAGTCCCGACGAGAGCCCTGACCCGGTTCGGGTTTTTTATCTCGAAAGCCGGATGGTCGAGAAGCCTGATGACTTCGTCGAGTGTGCCGGGCAGCCGTGAGCCCGCCTGGAGCGAAAACCATTTATCCACCACGAGGGAATCGCCCTTCCACGCATCATAGAAAAACGCGAGTGCTTCCTCTCTCTCCCCGCAGTCAGTCTGGGCAAGAGGAGCCAGCGCCCCCATGACGTCGGTCATGTTGCCGGCCCGCCTCAACTGCTCCATACACAGATCGATGACCTCACGCTCGTTAAGGGTCATCAGATACGACAGGCAGAGGTTTTTCAGACTTCGCCGCCCTGTCGCGGCCGCATCCAGACGGAAGGGGCCGGAATCTCGAGAATCATGGTACACGGACAGCAATTCACCGCGCAATGCGGACGCCATGGTTTTCCTGACGAATTCGCGGGCGGCATTGATTGCAACCACATCTACCACTTCCATCTGTTCGGCAAGGTAATCCTCGCCAGGAAGGGTGAGAGCTTCCGCAACGAAGGCCCTGTCCAGAGATTTGTCTGCAAGCACGCCCGCGAAGGCTTTCAGGAACCCTTGGGGAACGGACAATTCCCGGCCCTCCCGGAAATCCTCGATCAGATGCAGGATTATCCCGGAGGCAAGGCGTTGGCCAGCCTCCCAGCGATTGAACGGGTCGCTGTCGTGGGCCAGGATGAACATAAGCTGTTCGTCGGTGTATTCGAATATCAATCGTACCGGTGCGGAAAAGCCCCTCAGAAGAGACGGCACCGGCGGCTGGGGCACGTTCAGGAAACGGAATGTTTCCACTTCCTTGCGTATCTGGAGAATTTTCGTGGTATTTCCACTTGAGCCATCTTCACCCTCCAGATGCAGCGGGAGATCGCTTCCGTCCTCGTCCAGAAGACCCAGGGCCAGGGGAAAATGGAATGGTTTCCGTTGCGGTTTGCCGTTTACGGCTGGGAAAGTCTGCCTGACGGTCAGGGTGAAAATGGCGTTAGCGGGGTCATGGGAATGTTCCACCACAAGGTGTGGTGTACCGTGCTGGCAGTACCAGTTCCTGAATTGGCCGAGATCGATATGAGTGGCATCCTCCATGGCGAGCACAAAATCCTCAACGGTTACCGCCTGACCGTCGTGCCGATCAAAATAGAGGTCCATTCCCTTGCGAAATCTCTCCGGCCCCAGGAGTGTATGGATCATGCGAACAATCTCACCACCCTTGTAATACACCGTCATGGTGTAGAAATTGCTGATCTCCATATACGAATCGGGGCGGACGGGATGAGCCAGCGGCCCCGCATCTTCCGGAAACTGACGGGAGCGCAGCAGTCTTACATCGGCAATCCGCCGGACCGCCCTTGAACCCATATCCGCCGAAAATTCCTGGTCCCGGAAGATCGTCAGCCCCTCTTTGAGGCTCAGTTGAAACCAGTCCCGGCAGGTGATGCGGTTGCCGGTCCAGTTATGAAAGTATTCGTGCCCGATCACCGCCTCGATTGCCTGGAAGTCGGCGTCGGTAGCCGTCTCCGCCTTGGCCAGGACGTATTTCGAGTTGAAAATGTTGAGGCCTTTGTTCTCCATTGCCCCGAAATTGAAGTCATCGGCGGCAAAAATCATGTAGATGTCCAGGTCGTATTCCCTGCCGTACACCTCCTCGTCCCATTTCATGGCGTTCTTCAGCGATCGGACCGCATGGTCGCACTTATCCGCATTGTGCTGCTGCACGAAAATCCGCAGACTGACCGTTCGACCCGAGCGGGTGACGAAAAAATCTTCCACATGAACCAGATCCCCGGCCACCAGCGCATACAGATAACAGGGTTTGCGGTAAGGGTCGTACCAGGTCGCGAAATGGCGGCCGTCCTCCATGTCGCCTCGCGCCACCAGGTTGCCATTGGAAAGGAGGACCGGATATCGTGCTCTATCGGCGACGATGGTGGTTGTGAAGCGGGCCATCACATCAGGGCGGTCAATGAAATAGGTGATTTTGCGAAACCCCTCGGCCTCGCACTGGGTGCAGAAATTGCCACCGGACTTGTACAGCCCTTCGAGAGAGGTGTTATCCTGGGGCCTGATTTCCGTGCCGATCTCCAGGACGCATTCAAACGGCATATCCCGAATGGTGAGCGTCTCTTCGTCCACGGTATACTGCCCGTCATGGAGGGGTATCCCATCGAGGGCAACGGAGGTCAACCTGAGTTCCCTGCCATCGAGGACCAAGGGTCTCACTCCCCGCTCCCTGTCGAAATTGCCGACAATTTTGAGGAGGGACAATACCCTGGTGCTTTCCTCGCCGAGGTCAAAGTGAAGCTCAACCGTTTCGATGCGATAATCGGGGGCCGAATAATCCTTAAGATAGATAATCTTGTGTTTTTCCTGGGTCATCTTATCTCCAATGGAACGCTTACCGAACATGCCGGCCGAATGTACGTGGCGTATTGTAACCCATCCCGCCCCCGTCCGGCAACCATTCACCGGCAACAATCGATGCCATGCCCCGGGTTCGGCACTCAGCGCGGCGGCTTACGGCAGGACATTTCTACCCTTCGCTCAGGAACCTTACCACTTGGAGGGCAGACTCAGTAAATCCAGATTCTGTTCATCGGCAAACCGTCGAAATACCCCGCATCGGTCGCGGAAACGCCGACAAGCCCCATGCAGAGGCTGTACCCCTTGATTATGTTTCCGAGCTGGTCATGATCGCCATCGTGGTAGAGGTACAAACGCCTCGAGGAACTCGAGGCTCCTTTTGCGTGCCGTCTTCCACAAATCATTGAAGCTTACGGGCAATTCCTCTCCAGTTATCGGATGACGGTAGGATTCGAAATCGATGACCTCCGGCGGTATATCACGATAATCCCAGGGGTAGAAAAGCGCCATGAAAGTGTCGAGTTTCCCTTTGAGGATACGGTTTGCGGCTCCGACCAGCTTACCCCATGAGGCATCGGGATAGATGGAATTCAGGAACATCTGCACATTGTATCCCCGATGCAGGTATTTCCAGAGATATTCATCGACACCATCGGTTCGCACGAAGGCCTGAAAGAAAAACCGCAGCAGATCTAAATTGAGGGAAGAATTGCGGCGGATGGTTTTTATGCAGGAGAAATCATCTATACTCGAAGAAATTTTCCGCAGGAGAAAAAGATCGAGCCATGTTTCGATGAGGCGGTGCCTGGTCGTGGCCAATGCCCTTTCTTTGGGGTTTTCGTGATAATAGTTGCCGCTGTAATAATAGATGCAGGGATGCATTACCGAATCCAGAGCGATATGAGTGAGAAATCCGCAGATAAATGCAAGTTTCTCCGGAAGCAAGGAATCTTCGGGGTTTTCTCTCAGTTCATGCAGCATTTGCAGGATTGGCAGGCTGGTGTCGTTTCCCTTGGCGCCGTGAATCCTGTCACCGCAACAGGCAAAAGCCCTGTCCAGGAAGGGTACTCTGACCCCGTAGAAGAAAGTGTCGGCGGCAATGGACCCGAAATGAAAGGCATGGGAGAAATCACGCAGCACCGATGCAAAGGGGTCCCTTCCCGTATCTTCGAGAAGTCGGGAAGTCTGATCCGCCAGAATTATGTGACTTATTTCCTTTCCCATACAACACCGCCCCCCACAATCCACAGGGTAGCAGTATAGAGCCGTACAATCAACAGTTTAGTTTTTACAGGGACGGCACTCTCGTTGCGCCAGGAAGCTTCAAATACAGCAGGAGCAAAAAAGCGTCGATACGGGATATTTTTTCATAAAAAACGGACCATATCCCAACAATAGAAACGGAAATGTGTATAAACAATTGAAAGAATAGTGATCGTATGTTTATAATAGCCGCAAAATTTTACTCTGGTTACAAAATTGATTATAAAAAACACCTCATTCATAAAAGGCGCGGTATATCCGGATCAGTACCCTCCCGGGGATCTTCCGGAGATAGCTTTCGCAGGTCGCTCCAACGTTGGCAAGTCATCGCTCATCAATGTACTGCTCAACAGGAAAAACCTGGTTCGCACCAGTTCGACACCGGGAAGGACCCAGTGTCTGAATTTCTTTGAAGTAAATAATCAGATGACGCTTGTCGACCTGCCCGGCTACGGTTTCGCACGCGTTCCGGCGGAAGTCAGGAAACAGTGGGGGCCGATGATTGAGACGTACCTCTCATCCAGGCATAATTTGCGCGGCGTCATTCTTATCCTTGACATACGTCGTACCCCCTGTGCCGAGGACAAAAGATTGCTGCAATGGCTGGAAAACTTTTGCATACCTGCCATCCCGATCATAACCAAGTGCGACAAGGTATCAAAGAATGAGAAAGCCAGGCATTCGGAAGCCATTGCCCAGGCTCTCGGACTACCAAAAACCCGCTTCACCTATTTTTCTGCCCTTTCCAAGGAGGGAAGAGACAGCATCTGGGAAAAAATCGAGGAATTGGTGTCAGTCCTGCACATTTGACGATCTGTTAATCAAATGTTAAGGCCTGACATCTCTTTCTAATCCATTTTGTTGAGGATTTTATGCACACAATACTGCACAAGAAAATGTTGATCGAACGAACCTGGAACATGCGGATAAAAGCGCCGCTGATCGCGAAAAAATGCCAGGCCGGACAGTTCCTGATGTTGCGAATCGACGAAAAAGGGGAAAGGGTTCCCTTGACCATTGCCGACTGGAACAGGGAAGAGGGTACCGTCGATATCTATTTCCAGGAAATCGGCGCCTCGACCGAGCGCCTCGCGACTCTTGAGGAAGGCGATGCGATCCTGGATATGGTCGGTCCGCTGGGAAACCCCTCCCATGTAACAAAACTGGATGGCACCTTCGTCATGGTGGGCGGCGGTTTCGGCATAGCCGCCGGTTATCCCGTTGCCAGGGCTTTCAAACAGGCGGGGAACCGGGTCATAGCCGTCCTCGGGGCGAAAACCAAGGGGTTGCTGATCTGCGAGGACATGCTGAAATCCACGTGCGATGAAGTGCTGGTGGCAACGAACGACGGCAGCTATGGCGTCCAGGGTCTCGTTTCGGATATTCTCGAGGAACTCCTTGACAAGGGAGAGAATATCAGAATGATATTCCCCGTCGGTCCGCCGATCATGATGAAGGTGATTTCGGAAATGACCAAGCCGCTGAAGATCAAGACCGTGGTTTCGCTGAACCCCGTCATGGTTGACGGTACGGGCATGTGTGGTTCATGCAGGGTTACCGTTGGCGGAAAGACGCGCTTTGTCTGCTCCGAAGGGATCGATTTTGACGGCCACGAGGTCGACTGGGACGAGATGATGTCCCGGCAGAAAATGTACAGCAGGCAGGAGCAGGAAGCTCTGGTTCATTACCACGAGCACGGAACCTGCCATGGAGGTAACCGGTGAGTGAACGCAGGAACAAACTGACTATTGCCGAACGCTGCGCCGTTCCGCGCCATGGAATGCCTGCACAGGACCCTGCCGTGCGGGTAAGGAATTTCGACGAAGTGGCAGTGGGTTGGGACAGGGAAACTGCCATGAGAGAGGCGGTTCGCTGTCTCATGTGCAAGAATCCCCAATGCGTAACCAACTGTCCGGCGGAGATCGACATTCCCGGTTTCATCGAAAAAATAGCTGAGGGAGAATTCCTGGAAGCAGCCCGCGTCCTGCGTTCCAGTTCCGCCCTCCCCGCCGTCTGCGGACGAGTCTGCCCGCAGGAAACCCAATGCGAACTTACCTGTGTCATGGGAAAAAAGTATAAACCGGTAGCAATAGGACGTCTGGAAAGGTTTGCCAGTGACTATGCGCTTTTCGAAGAAGAGCTGCCCCAACCGGAAATCGCCCCCCCTACCGGGAAAAAAGTTGCGGTTGTCGGCGCCGGTCCGGCCGGGATAACCGTGGCAGGCGACCTGGTCAAGCTTGGTCATGACGTGACCCTCTTCGAAGCCCTTCATCAGCCGGGGGGCGTACTCGTCTATGGCATTCCCGAATTCAGGCTTCCCAAGGAGATTGTCCGTCTCGAACTGCAGGTCATCCAGCGTCTCGGGGTAAAAGTTGTAACCAATTTTGTCGTCGGACGGACCGCAACGGTTGACGAACTTATGGACGAGTTCGATGCAATATTCCTCGGCAACGGCGCCGGCGCCCCGAGTTTCCTCAACATCCCCGGGGAAAACCTGAACGGCATCTACTCCGCCAGTGAATACCTGACCCGCTGCAACCTGATGAAATCATACCTGTTCCCCGAATATGGGACCCCGGTGGCGCACGGCAAAAAGGTCGCCGTACTCGGCGGCGGCAACGTTGCCATGGACGCGGTGCGTATGGCCTTGCGGCTGGGCGCTGAGGAATCGACCATCCTCTACCGCAGAAGTCGCACCGAGATGCCCGCGCGTGTCGAGGAGATCGAGCATGCCGAGGAGGAGGGGGTCAATTTCAACTTCCTGGTCAATCCGGTCCGCTTCATCGGCAACGAACTAAACTGGGTTAAGGGAATTGAATGCATCCGTATGGAACTCGGTGAGCCCGACGCATCTGGGCGTCGCAGGCCGATTCCCATCAAGGGATCGGAGTTCGTCGTTGATATAGATATGGCTGTAGTGGCCATAGGGCAATCGGCGAACCCGATCGTCGCATCTACCGCTACCGGTGTCGAAACCAACCCGCGGGGGTATTTCATTGCCGATGATGACGGCAGGACAACCAAACCGGGGGTTTTTGCCGGCGGCGACATCGTCACCGGGGCTGCAACCGTAATCCTTGCCATCGGCGCAGGCAAAAAATCCGCCAGGGCCATGCATGATTATCTCATGGGCAACTGCTGCTGGCCAGAGGAATTGAAACCGCAGGCCGAATGGAGCGACAAGCCGGCAAAAAAATAACGAATTGTATTTAATTGACATTTCCTGCCGCACTGCTAGAATGGCGTAATATTGAACAACCACCCGACCGGGTGCTCTTTTGAGGTAAAAGGGAAGAGGGTGCAAAACCCTCACTGCCCCGCAACTGTAAGCGGTTATGAAAGCTGCATGAGTATGCCACTGACACGATCAGGAAGGCGCGGCGAGTAAAACGACCCGCAAGTCAGGAAACCTGCCCGGCTGATACTGTATGGAACCTCCGAGGGAGAGGCGCCGAAGCCCTGCGTGTACTTTGCGACCGGTTTTTGCACCCTGTCTCCCCAAGGAGGCAGGGTTTTTTCATGGCAAAAATCTTATTCATAACCGGCGGTGCACGGAGCGGCAAGAGCCGCCTGGCGGAGAGCCTTGCCGAAGGATTTGGAACGCCGCTTTGTTACATCGCGACAGGCCAGGCCCTGGATACGGAGATGGAGGAGAGGATTTCAGCCCACCGGACACGCCGCGGAGGAAACTGGCACACTGTCGAGGAGCCGCTCCGCCTTGCGGAAACCATCAGGAACGTCGATGGCAGTTTTCAGGCAATACTTGTCGATTGCATAACCCTGTGGCTGACCAATCTGCTGCTCACCAATGAGGATACCGACAAGGTTATGGCAAAAGTAGGCGCACTGGTCGAAGTGATGCCGAAGGGGAAAACCCCCCTTATCCTCGTATCCAATGAAGTGGGGATGGGCATCGTCCCGGAGAATGCGCTTGCCAGGAAATTCCGCGACCTGGCCGGCAAGGCGAATCAAATGCTCGCCTCGGCTGCGGACGAGGCCTATGTGACGTTCAGCGGAATTCCCATACGGTTGAAATAAGCACGGGAAATTGTTTTTCTCAGGATCAAACCTTCTGTTTGAAGACCAGAAGGGCGATCGAACTCCTGTGCGCTGAAACGCTTTGGCGCGCAAGAGCAAGGATCGCCCCTACATATCATTGCATACAGGATTCTACTCATGAAACTTTTGCAGGAAACCCTGAACAAGATTCAACCTGTCGACGCAACCCTCCTGCGGCAGGCCCAGGACAGGATGGACAATAAGACAAAACCGCCCGGTTCCCTCGGGAGGCTCGAAGAATTCGCCAGGCGGTTTGTCGCCATAACCGGTAGGCTGCAGCCCGACACGGAGAAAAAAGTCATTTACACGTTTGCCGCAGACCACGGCGTTGTGGAAGAAGGTGTCTCCGCATTTCCGAAAGAAGTCACCCCGCAGATGGTTTTCAATTTTCTGCGCGGCGGGGCAGGCGTCAATGTGCTCGCCCGTCACGCCGGGGCCGATGTTCGTGTTGTGGATATGGGTGTGGATCATGTTTTCGGGCCCATCCCCGGCCTGATAAACAGGAAAATAGCCAACGGAACGAGGAATTTTGCAAAAGGCCCGGCAATGACCCGTGAGCAGGCTGTGGCAGCCATGGAAGCCGGGATCGAACTTGCGAACGGATGCAGGGAAGAGGGTGTGGCAATGGTTGGAACAGGTGAAATGGGGATCGGCAACACCACCTCCGCCTCGGCGATCATAGCCGCAGTTTCGGGAATGCCCGTCAGAAATGTAACTCACCGGGGAACCGGAATCAACGATGCGGCTCTGCAGAACAAGATACTCGTCATAGAACGTGGATTGGAAGTAAACAGGCCTGACCCCGCCGTTCCCCTCGACGTTCTGTCCAAGGTCGGCGGGCTGGAGATAGCGGGTATCGCCGGACTCGTCGCAGGTTGCGCCGCCAACAGGATTCCCGTGGTGATCGACGGTTTCATATCCACTGCCGGGGCGCTTATCGCCGCGGAGATGAATCC
>JAGFXO010000030.1 GCA_017861285.1 Geobacteraceae bacterium
ATTCCAATATCTTTCCCCCTGATCTCCATAGCCGCCACTTTGCCGCTTTTGCTTGCAAGGTCTCTGACTATCCGCGAAAACCGGTCCGCGAGCACTGCAAAAGGCATCAACCGGAGCTTCATTACCTCCCCTTGAAGATCGCGCAGATTCCTGGAAAGCTCGCCTATCGCATCATTCAGCCCCGGCATCTCCATTTCATGTGCGAGCACCAGCAGCCGGTGCCTGTTGGTAATCAACTCACCCGTAATATTGATGAGATTATCAAGAACCTCCGTCTTTACCCGGACAGTCTGCAATGCCCCGGACTGGCCGCCCCCGATTTCCGGTTCGCCGGTTTCAGTCCCCCCTCCGGTATCTGCAGCCTTACTGTGGACATGGGATTCTTCCGGTTTCCTGTCTTCCCTCCGGCAATCCGTATCCTTCCCTTGTGCACATGAGCATCTCTTGAGCCGCAGGACGACTTCCGCAATATTCCCGCAACCCGTCCCGCCTTTTTCAATGGCAACCACCATCTCGTCGAGAAGATCGACCCCTCCCAGCAAAGCATCAACCACCGCTGCAACCGGCAGGGCATCCCCCTTGCGGACCCTATCCATAAGGTCTTCCATTGCATGGGCGAGTTCCGCAATATCCTGGTAACCCATCGAAGCTGCCATTCCTTTTATGGAATGCGCGAATCGAAAAAGGGAATCGATTGCCTCCCTGTCGCCAGGCCCTCTCTCCAGACCGACAATACTCTCGTTCATGCTGCCGAGATATTCCCTTGTCTCGGCCACAAATAAATCCCTCGGATAGTCCCGTCATCCCCCGAAAGCGACGTCTCGACCCCATAATCACCCCCGTCCTCCTGATCGGCCGAGTGCAATCCTGACACAATTCCAATCACGCGCTGTACCAGTAACGCAAGGGTGACTGTTTTCCCCTCGAGAACGAGAATCTTGCCCCCTTTGTCCAGGGGAACCCTTTTGTATAAGGTGGCAAGATCAAGAACCGGTATCGGCCTGCCGTGGCAATTCATCAGGCCCCGGTAATAAGCCGGCGCCTTCGGCAGCGGATACAGGGCCGGAAGATTCATGATTTCGGCAACATCCTCAACTGCCAGGGCATACTTTTGATCAGTAACCGCAAAAACCAGATAACGCCCGTCAGTCATGGCTGGGGAGGCTCATCGGCGGAAATGGTAAAGCATTCCACGCTCCGCAACAGGGTATCGGAAAGCCCGGCCAGTTCCTGGGCTGCGCGGGTCATCTCCTGCATGGCGACCGCCTGCTGTTCCGTGGCACTGGATACTTCCTCCGTCGAAGCTGCGTTGTCCCGAGCCATTTTCGCGAACTCATCCACTGCCTGCACCATTTTCCCCGCACCCTCGGTCTGAATATGGGACAGGTCGGCAATGCTGTTGGCCTTGCGTTCCGTTTCCAGGACGGTCTGCACGATATCCTGAAACGAAGCGGCCGTCACGTCTACATTTTTCCTGCCTTCGTTGATATGTTTCGAGCTTTCCACTATTGCGTGCTGCACCAGGCGGCTTTCCTCCCTGATCGCATGTATCAGTTGTATGATGTCTTCGGCGGATTTACCGGTTCCGTCAGCAAGCTTTCTCACCTCGTCGGCCACAACGGCAAACCCCTTTCCATATTCCCCCGCACGGGCAGCTTCAATCGATGCATTCAGCGCGAGCATATTCGTCTGCCGCGCTATTTCTCCTATGAAATCTGCTATTTTACCGACACGCTGCAATTTTTCGGTAAATTCCATGAATTGACGCCCAGCGGCATCAACATTTTCGAGGATGCTCTTCATCCGCTCCAATGAGTCATTGGCAAGCTCTTTGCCCCGGAGGGCGGCACTGCTGGTTTCTCTGGCGGCAGAGGATGCCTCTCTCGCCCTTTTTGCCACAAGTTCTATTGAGATCGCCATATCGTGAATGATCCTGGAACTTTTCCCGGCCATTTCGGCCTGGTTTTCTGCACCCCGGGAAATCTGTTCCATTGCGTGTACCACCTCCTCGCCGGAGACATTTATCTCCTGAGCTGAAGAAGAGAGGGTTTTAGCCGAAATGGATACTTTTTCCGCGGTTTCCCGGATACGCCTTACAAGCTCCCGCAGACTCTCCACCATGCGGTTTATGGAGCACCCTATGTCGCATGTTTCATCGGGGAAACGGGAAGCCCCGATCACTGCGTTCCGCGTCAGGTCCCCCCGACTGATAAACTCCGCCGACTCCGTCAGCAGGGAAATGTTCCTGGTAAAGGTCCTGGAAAAAATCCATCCCAGAATCAGGCCGATGGTCAACGCCACGACATAGGCAAGAACTTTGGTGATTTCCTCCGAATACCCGAGGCGCCGTACTACCTCCGGAGAAAACGCAACGGCGGCCACGACCAGCACAAAACCGAGAATAAACTTGTAACCGATTTGAATCCTCATGTTTTTCTCCTCTTCGGGCAGAGTACTTCGGCAATTGAAAGGATGCTGAAAACCCCGTTTTGGTCAACGGGAATGGAGCAGTATGAGAAAAAGGCTACTGGGTCGGGTTTCGATCCCGTCACCATCACGGCGCACATTTTTCCGGCCGGAGTTACGGTTGAGATTCCATTCAGGAGAAGTGATTGAATCCCCTTTTCACAATATCGTATTCCCCGCCGTCAGCGGCAAGTAGAGAAAGTTTTGAGCCTGCAGTTACCTCTCCGACTACAGCTACGGGAGTGTCGAGGCTTGCGAATAATTGGAAAATTTCATTCTTTCTGGATGGCGGGGCAGTGAAGAGAAGCTCATAGTCCTCCCCGCCCGCAAGTGCGAGGGACATGGTGTGATCGGAGAAAGGACCGCATTTTTCAAGGAAAAAGGGGGAGAGGGGGATTTTATCCCATTCCACTCTTGCGCCCGAGGCCGAGCATTCGAGAATGTGTCCCAGGTCGGCCAGCAGACCATCGCTTATATCTATCATGGCAGAGGGTATCCGCGCATCCGCCAGGGCCATTCCTTCACGAACCCTGGGAAAGGGGTCCAGATGTTTTTGCGTTGCCGGGCCACCGCGTTCGCCAGCCTTCAGCATCTCCAGGCCAAGGGCCGAATCGCCCAGAGTTCCCGTCACGCAGATTATGTCTCCCGGTCTGGCGCCACTGCGTCGGATAATTTTCTCCGGGAATTGTTCCCCGATAACGGTTATGGAAATAACCAGCCCTCCACTGGAGGCACACGTATCTCCGCCTATGAGCGAAACCTCGAATTGTTCCGCTCTGCCAAGCATTCCGTACATAAAATCGTCGAGAAATTCTACGGACACAGAAGGGGGAATTGCCATGGAAAGGAGAAAGTGCCGGGGCTCTCCTCCCATGGCGGCAATGTCGGAAAGGTTTACCGACAGCGATTTTCTGCCCAAGGTGACCGGATCGCACGTGTCCAGGTCAAAATGTATCCCCTCCACCAGCATATCGGACGTACTGAGCAATAAAGCGCCCTCGGCAGGTTTCGTCGCGGCGGCATCATCGCCGATTCCGACTTCGACACCGGCCCCCTTTGCGACGCGGGAGGTAAACCGGGCAATCAGTCCGAATTCACCAATATCCCTTACGTTCACCCCTTGGCTCCGGCTGCATAGCCCTTGGGTGGCGCCAATACACGGCGCGGGGCGGTTTTGCTTCTGGCGGGCGCCTGTTTTACACCGTTCGGGGGAACAGGCGGGTATTTTTCCAGGGCCGTCTTCAACACGTCATCGATGGTTTCAGCAGTTACAACGGCAACCTTCTTCAGAATATGCCGGGGGATCTCTTCAATATCCTTTTCATTCTGTTTCGGAATGACAATAGTTGTAATTCCCGCCCTGATGGCCGCAAGCATCTTCTCCTTGAGCCCGCCGATGGGAAGCACCCGTCCCCGCAGGGTTATCTCTCCGGTCATGGCAACTTCCCGTTTCACGGGAACCCTGGTAAGGGCCGAGACAAGCGCCGTCGCCATCGTTATTCCGGCTGACGGCCCGTCTTTTGGTATGGCCCCTGCCGGAACGTGGACATGGATGTCGAGATTCGCATAAAAGTCATCGGGAAGATGAAACTCGGCGGTTTTCGAACGGATGTAGGAAAGGGCTGCTTGCGCGGATTCTTTCATGACATCGCCCAACTGGCCGGTCAGCGTCAACCCTCCCTTTCCTTTCATCACGGTGGCTTCCACGAAAAGCACCTCTCCTCCCACCGGCGTCCAGGCAAGACCGGTGGCAACACCTGTTTCATTCTTTTCCATTTCCGCTTCACGCAGAAATTTGGGAGGCCCCAGATACTTGGCCACGGATGTGGCATTTATGACGACATGCTTTTTCTTTCCTTCCGCCACCTTGCGGGCAACTTTCCGGCAGATTGAGCCGATCTCCCGTTCGAGGTTGCGCAAACCCGCCTCACGGGTATACTTGCTGATGATCGTCTTTATCGCCTCATCGGAAAAAACGATGATTTTGTCTGTAATTCCGTTCTCACTGATCTGTCGGGGGATGAGGTACCTTTTGGCAATCTGCAGTTTTTCCTCTTCGGTATATCCGGAAAGGTTAATCACTTCCATTCTGTCACGCAGGGCACTCGGGACCGGATCGATCTGGTTTGCCGTGGCAATGAACATGACATTGGTCAGATTGAACGGAAGATTTATATAGTGATCTGAAAAAGCATGATTCTGTTCCGGGTCGAGGGCCTCGAGAAGCGCCGCGGAAGGGTCCCCACGGAAATCCGCTCCAATCTTGTCAATCTCGTCCATCATGAATACCGGATTATTGGTGCCGGCCTGTTTCAAACCCTGGATAATTCGCCCGGGCAGAGCACCGACATAGGTCCGGCGATGACCGCGAATCTCAGCTTCGTCCCGCACTCCACCAAGAGAGATGCGCACGAATTTTCTGCCCATGGCCCTGGCAATCGATTTCCCCAGTGAAGTCTTGCCCACCCCCGGTGGTCCGACAAAACACAGGATCGGCCCTTTCATCTTCTTCTTCAGTTTCCGTACCGCAAGAAATTCGAGGATTCTTTCCTTGATCTTCTCGAGATAGTAGTGGTCTTCATCGAGAATCTCCTTAGCCCGGTTTATATCGAGAGAGTCCTTGGTGGATTTGCTCCAGGGAAGTTCCACCATCCAGTCTAGATAGGTTCGAAGCATGTTGGCTTCCGCGGCATCAGGATGCATCTGCTCCAGGCGTCCGAGCTGCTTAAAAGCCTCTTTCTCGACCGTCGCCGGCATTTTCGCCTCTTCGAGCGCCTTCCTCAGTTCAGCCATTTCCTCGCTCCGGGCATCCGCCTCGCCCAGTTCATGCTGAATGGCGCGCAACTGCTCGCGGAGGAAATATTCCCGCTGGGTTTTCCCCATTTCCTCCTTGGCGGCTGATTGAATCTTCGCCTGCATCGCAAGGAGTTCGTATTCTTTGCTCAGGTATTCATTGACTTTCTTGAGGCGCTCAATCGGATCCAGCGTCTCGAGGAGCCTCTGGGCCTCCTCCACCTTCAGTCCGATATTGCTGGCGATGAGATCGGCAAGGCTGCCCGGGTCCTGCATATTCTCCACGATGACCGTTACTTCCGAAGATATGACTTTCCCCAGTGAAATGATCTTGGAAAGCTGCTCTTTTATGGTCCGCATGAGAGCTTCGGTCTCGAGAGTGTTTTCAACGGCCGTTGCTTCAACAATCCGCTCGATACGCACGGAAAAGAACGGTTTCGTCTCGACGAACTCCGATATCTGCCCTTTCGCAAGCCCCTGGACCAGGATCTTGACCCTTCCGTCGGGCAGTTTCAGCATTCGCATGATCATCGCCACCGTGCCCACGGTATAGATGGAATCAGGGGCGGGATCTTCATCGGCTATGTCCTTCTGGGTCGCCAGGAAAATAAGCCTGTCATTGGACAGAGCCCAGTCAACCGCGCTGATGGAAATCTCTCTGCCCACAAAAAGCGGTATGATCATATAGGGATAAACAACCACATCCCTCACAGGAAGCAAAGGCAATATTTCCGGTATCTTCAGTTCTTCCTTTTCCTGATTGTTTTCCATTTCTATCTCCTTATTCAATCGGTATATCTTTGATTATCGCCCCGGCTTCGACAAGTTTGGGGAAAGTCACGCAGAGAACCCCTTTGCTGTATTGCGCCTTGACACCTGAGACATCTGCCATGGGCGGAATTTCGACGGTCCGGCAGAAACGCCCGAAGGCCCGTTCGAGGCAAATATATTGCACGGCTTTCAGCTTTTCATCCTCCCGCTTGAAGCCTTCGAGCACGAGCATATTCCTGTATATCCCGAGACTCAGGTCTTCACGGCGAAAACCGGGCAATTCAATTTCCACGATATATTGACCGGCTGTTTCAAAGCAGTCGACCAATGGGGAGATTTCCTGCTCTCCAAAAAAACCTTTATTCTCGAGGCTGATAAGCCTCTCGAAAAGCTCGTCCATCTGTTGCTGGAAAGAACTCAATAATGCAGGCAGATCCTTGGGAATTCCGGCCATATCTCCCTCTGTCGCGTACAGGGCCAAACGGCTTTCGCTTGCTTTCGCACGTGCCACTTTGAATGATTTGTAATCATTTCGGGAAACAAAGTCAAGGTTCACCGCCATCCCCGAAATCCCTGAACAATTTTTTCTTTATTTATCAGACTGTAAGCCATATCCGTACCGCCGTCAACTCAAATCAGAGAGTGCCTCTGCGTGCACCTTCCATGTCGGCATGATGCCGGTTCTCCAGCGCAGTTCAGTAAATATTATAGTGCATCAAAAAATCCATTCTGTGTGTCGATACACATTTGTTTTGCCCCTCAATTCCAGTGCGGAGCAGGGCTCATTGCGGTAACAACGCGATAACAATTTGAATTTCTTATCCAAGGCGTGTATAATTCGCCACCTAAAAAAAAGTAATCGAGGATTCCCTATGAAAAGATATATACCGGCGCTCCTTCTTATTGCTTCGGCTTTCTTTACCTGCGGATTTGACTGGTCTTTCGGTCTCATGAAGGACAAGTGCGCCCAGGCCAGAAAAATTATAAGCGGATGGTCATCTTTAAAGGATGAAGCGAAAAGGGAACAGGAAGAAAAACTGGTCCTCACCTTATGCCCATCCGGAGCGGCCGGCCACTATGTAAGGGCGCTGGGCCTGGAAAAGGCGGGTGACGTTGACGGGGCCGTCAATGAATACAAGGAGAGCCTGAAAGAAGATCCGCGATTTCCCGAAGCGGAGGGGAATCTCGGGCTCCTCTACCAGAAAAAGGGGATGCAGGATGAAGCCGCACCGGCGCTGTCAAGGGCTTTGCACAGTGTAGATGACCCCCGATATCACAAAGCTCTCGGCAGCATTTTCAGCGACAAGCAGTTTTATCCGCTGGCTTTGTACCACTACCAGGAAGCAATGAAGGCAATGCCGGGGGATGCAAGCGTGCATACAGGTATTGCCGGGATCTACGCCGAGCAGAAAAATGCCGCCAAGGCGGAGCAGGAGTACCGTCAGGCAATCGCACTGGAGACGAACAGCGAGACAGCCAGGATGGGCCTTGCGAAGTTGTACCTCAAAAACGGTCAGCTCGACGAGGCCCTTGAAGAGTTGAAAAAAGCACGGAACATCAACCCTGCAGGACGGGAGATCCACCGTCTGCTGGGCGAGACCTACGAGAAAAAGGGTGACCTGAAGACTGCAGAATACGAATACAGGCTCGCCGGCATAAACCGCTCCGTCGAGCTTATGGATCAGCTCCACAAAGGAAATGAATATCTGAAAGCGGGGAATTATGAGAAGGCCGCATCCGAATTAAAGTCCGCATTGAAAGAAAAACCGAAGGAAGAGTACACCCTGTTGAAGTTGGGCGACACCTATATGGCTGCCGGTCGCGATGATGATGCCATTTCCGCTTACAAACAGGCTATTCGCCTGAAAGACAACAATCATGAAACACACTGCAAATTGGCCAGTCTGTACGAAAAAAAGGGGCTGTACGACGAGGCCATCGTCGAATACCGTGAGGCCCTGAAATTCGCGACGGATAACAGCGCCATTCGACAGCAGCTGGCCGGCATCTATACCATGCGCGGCAGCTATCCCCAGGCAATCGAACAGTACAAGGAACTTATCAGGGCGAAGGGGGATAATCCCCTGTATCATCTCAATCTGGCAAGAATTTATACAAGCGCGAAGGATCACAAATTGGCAATGAGCGAATACCAGGAAACGGTAAAGCTCGACCCCAACAATCTGGAAGCACACAAGGAACTGGCTGCGTTATACCGAAAAAACCTCATGGACGATGAAGCAGAAGGACAATATAAAGAGGTGCTGCGCCTGAAAAGGGACGATGCGGATGCCAGGAATTCGCTCGTCGCCATTTACGTGAAAAAGAAGAAATACGATGAAATAATAACGCTGCTCAAGGAAAATGTCGAACTGGCACCCAAAGACCCGAACAGTTATTACAAGCTTGGGCTGATATACGAATTCAGGAAGGATTATGACTCTGCCACCGCGGAATACAGGAAGGCGGTAGAACTCAAGAAAGACCACGCCAAAGCCTTGAATGCAATGGGACGCGTGTATTTGAAAACGGGGAATTTCACTGAGGCGAAAGAAGTTCTGGAAGAGGCAAAAAAGGCGGACCCGGGACTTGAGGAAACTTCGGTCCTGTTAAGCAACATCAGAGGCGAACTGTCACCGGAGCCGCAAACATACCGGAAAAAAAGCCATGGCAAGCCTTCAAAAGTGAAGAGCAGCAGAAAAACGAAAAAATCCGGAAAAGGAAAACAAAAGGCAACGAAAGCAAAGAAATCTTCAAAGGCCAAGAAATCGGCAATGAAGTCGACAAAGAAGCCCGCAAAGAAAATCACGAAAAAAAGTTCAAAGAAGAAGAAATAGATACAAAAAGAACGGCCGGGCAACTTCTGCCCGGCCGTTCTTTTTGTTCGCCCAATTCTTTTTGTTGTCAATCTTTCTTATAACCCTTCTTATGAAGACTCTTCATTCAAAGGTGCGATAAGAACCCTTGCCATCCCCTTTCCGAGGAAACCAAGTTTTTTGGCCGCTGCCATCGAAAGATCGATGTTGTGAACCTCTCTTTTACGGCAACGGTCGTTGATCTTTACAACCACTTCATTTTTATTGTCAAGATTTACAACCTTGACCCTTGTCCCCAAAGGCAGGGAAGGGTGAGCGGCCGTCAGTTTTTCCGGCCTGTAACGCTCTCCCGATTTTGTCTTCTTTCCTTTATACCGTTTGGCGTAATAAGTTGCCAAACCTTCCATCCCGGCGACCCCTCTTGCGGAAACCGCTTCCTGACCGCCATGTCCCTTTTCTACTTCCTTCGATAACTCTTCTGCTTGCAAGGGAAGTGTCTGGATCAGAAGCAGCGTCTGGCAGACGAAAAAAAACATTGCCAGAACGCCACATCGTTTCAACGATGCCATCGGCACCTCCTTCTTGGGCGAGATGACACAATACTACAAAATTGTGCCGTTGTCAAATCATCCGCGCAGAAACCTCCTCACACAATTCATAACTATCTGATATGATTAATATTTTAAATTTGGCTAAAAAATCGACTAAGCTTAGGTTAACTTTGTTTAACGAATAATTTTTTTGATGATTCGGGAACCAGCCCCCGTGACTCTGCCATGGCTAAAAGCGCTTCCAGAGCACCCTCACCTTCGCGGCCAAGTTCCAGTGAGTATTCATTCACATACAGATTGATATGTGCGGCACAGACTTCATCGGTCATTTCCCTGGAATGACGCCGGACATATCCCTTGACGTCATCGGGATGCCCATTTGCGAACACGATGCTGTCATGCAGGAGAAGTTCCAGACTGGTCAAGACCCGCTCACCCAGGGAGCGTCTGGCGACGATACAGCCCAGCGGGACCGGACAACCTGTTTTTTTCTCCCACCAACTACCCAGGTCGACGAGCTTTTTCAGACCGTACGATTCAAAGGTAAATCGCGACTCATGTATTATTACCCCGGCATCTACCTCTCCACTCCTCACTGCCTCCATTATGCCGTAAAAAGGGAGAAAAACCGCTTCTTTAATCTCGCAGTCAAGCAAACGAAACAAGAGAGAAGCGGTCGTGAAGCGCCCCGGAAACGCAACTCTTTTCCCCCTCAATTCGTCCATGCCGGCTACATCCCGGGTAACCACAAGAGGTCCGCAACCCCTTCCCAGCGCTCCGCCGGCACGCAGGACACAGTATTGATCACGGACAAACCCGAGTGCGTGACACGAAACCTTGCTTACATCAAGACAGCCCTCGAGCGCAAGCCGGTTGAGAGTTTCAACATCTTCGAGCCTCTCCCGGAAGCGGAGGCCGTTCCGTTCGACACAACCATGCACAAGCCCATAAAAAATATGGGTATCATTCGGACAGGGCGAGAAGCCAAGACTCAGATAATTCATGACGCAATCCTTGCTGAAGCGAAAACCATACTCCTGGAAACATTGAGAACAAAGGATTCACAGTGATTCGACAAACGGCATGATGAAACGCTGTACGTTGTCGACAGCACCGGCAAGATCCCAGCGGGACAGGTCCCGGTCCTCGACCATATTGCTTATACCTCGTATTTCCATGCAGTCGAGGCCGAATCGAAGGGCAGCGTGGGCGACTGCGGCCCCTTCCATATTTTCACAGATTGCCCCGAAGCGACGGGACAACTCGGCCCCCCTCACCGAGGTGCCGCTGCAGGTGGAGACGGTAACGAACTTCCCTTTATGCAGTATTATCCCGCGCCCTTCGGCAAATCGATACGCCTTTTCCGCCACGGGCATTGAGAGGGGTATCTCATTGAAATAACGGTTTCCCCGCACCTCCGC
The DNA here is from genome assembly GCA_017861285.1 of Geobacteraceae bacterium. Lineage (GTDB taxonomy): Bacteria > Desulfobacterota > Desulfuromonadia > Geobacterales > Geobacteraceae > CAIWTU01. The sequence goes on from JAGFXO010000030.1 coordinate 10,819, forward strand.
CAAGGGGATGCCGATACGATCAAGGGGATGCCATCCCGAAGCGGTCCATAGCCCTTCATCCCCGTATATTTCAGAGCTCGCCAGAGCGATATCCCCCACGGCAAGGCCGGAGTCGCCATAGGCGCCGGCGCATCCCGTATTGATAATAAGGTCGGGAGAGAGAGCGCAAATCAGCGCTGCAGAACTTAATGCCGCATTAACTTTGCCCATGCCGGTAACGGCGACAATAACCCTGTTACGGAAGGTCCTCCATTCGTAAACTTCAGGAACCCCTTTTGCCGCAATCCCATATGCTCCGGTTTCACGAATCATGCGGGAAAGCTCCCCCGCAGTCGCGGCGGTGACAAGTATCGTGAACATCGCTTTCACCCTTCCTTTCCTGCAACTTTTCCATAATAGTCGGGATTTCACAAGGCAAATCATCCCCGCGGCAAAAACCTGTAGAATAAGGCCGTGGCCGCAAATCCCAGATACAATCTGATCCTGTTCATATTATTCGTTTTTTATTTGCGGGCACCCTTTTTTCTGATACTATTGTGACCGATAGTACTAAAACTATTGCCGATATTAAATGCAAAAAATCCTTTATTTAAATATAGTGCTCACCATTCTGTTTTGCACCATTCTGGCCAAGGTCGCCACGGATATTCTATCATATCGACTTTCCCATTCTTTTCCCGTAACGGAAAAAAAGAACGCTCCCCTCCCCGCACTTGACGCCACGGAAGATCTCGTCTCATTTTCCGCGATCCTGGAGAAGGGATTGTTCGGTAGTGCCACGCGGGGAGAGCTCTCTCCGATCGAGACAAATGCATCCCCGCAGAATGCCGCCTCCCCCGGAGACCTGATGCTGCTCGGGACGGCAACCGGTTCATACCGCGAGACGTTCGCCCTCGTGCAGAAATCCAGCACCCTGGAAGAAAAAGTCTTCAGGCTCGGAGAAAAGGTTTTCGAGCTTGGCCGACTGGTGGCGGTACAAAAGGAATCCGCTGAGATTCTCGTTGGTGAACGGCGCATAAAAATCGTGGCCCCTACCGCAGCGTTCGAGGATTCGCGGAAGAACAAAGGCCCGATCCCTGCTTCCCCCGCAGGATTCGCACCCCAGATAACGGCGCCCGGCAGCTATATTGTCGACCAGCGGGCCCTGAATGCCGCCCTGGACAACATCGGACAGGCAATGACCGATGCGCGCCTCCTGCCGAGCATGAAAGACGGCAGGGTTGAGGGCTTCAGGGTTTCCGAGGTAAAACCCACGGGAGTCTTCGGCATGGTCGGCATCAAAAACGGAGATACCATCATGCGTATCAACGATTTCACCATAGATTCTCCGGAAAAGGCGATTCAGTCCCTTGCATCCCTGAAGGGACAGAACCGGATCAGGCTCGACCTGGTCCGAGACGGTCAACCGGCCACGTTCAATTATGAAATCAGATAGAGGCAGGCAAAAGCCATAGGGCAACCGCGGGAAGCCGGCGCAACCTTTCCCCGGGGCCCGACTCCATGCCATGAGCCTCTTTTGGAGGGATCCATTGAGCAGGAAAATTGCAACCACCATCGGTACCGCCGCACTTCTCCTCTACCTGCAGACGCCATGTATGGCCTCTGCCAAAGGGGTCGTGTTGAACTTCAACGAAGTGGATATTTCAACGATGGTAAAGTTCATCAGCGAACTGACGGGAAGGAATTTCGTGATGGACGATCGGGTCAAAGGTAAGATTTCCGTCTATTCACCCACCAAGATCACTCCTGAAGAGGCGTTTAACGTCTTCACTTCAGTTCTCGAACTGAAAGGATTCACTACCGTACAGGCAGGCAAGGTATACAAAATCGTCCCGACATCCGTCGCCAAACAGGCGGGGATGAGAATACTTTTCGGTAAGGAAAAGGGGGCGGTCAACGATGCTTACGTGGCCAGGGTAATACCCCTGGAAAACATCTCTTCCACGGAGGCAGTCACCTTCTTTCAGCCGGTGATCTCCAAGGACGGCTACATTGCGGCATTCGGCCCTTCCAACATGCTGCTCGTGGTCGATTCAAATTTGAACGTGCAGAAAATCCTCGGATTACTCAAGGTAATAGACATCAATCAGCGCCGCGAAGGGGCCGAACTCGTTTTTCTCAGGCACGCCTCGGCCGAAAACGTAGCCAATGTGATTCGTGAATGGCTGGGAACGAAGGAAAAGGGGGCAAGAACGCCGGGACAATCCATAAGTTCGGCGGCGGGAGGGCTGATTGTTCCCGATGCCCGTCTCAACGCACTGATAATTTTCGGCGGCGAAAAGGACAAGGAAGATATTAAGAAACTGATTTCCATGGTCGATGTGGTGCCACCCACGTCGAGCAGCAAGATCAATGTCTATTACCTTGAAAATGCGGATGCCACCGAAGCCGCAAAGGTTCTCGAAGGGGTGATCAAGGAGACGGCCGCCCCCGCCGCACAGGCGGGAACGGCCACGGTGCAACAGTCACCCTTTGAGGGTGGAAAGATTATCATAACGCCGGACAAGGCAACGAATTCCCTGGTGATAACGGCGTCACCGGCCGACTACCAGAATCTGCTCCAGGTTATCCAGAAACTCGACAAACGCCGCCGTCAGGTATTCGTCCAGGCCGTTATAGCCGAGGTATCCCTGGACAGGCTGAAGGAATACGGTAACCAGATAGCAGTTTCGGGAGCAGGAGTAAGCGGTACTACCGCGGTAGCAGGGGTATTCGACCCGTTCAACTTCCTCGGGGCGACGGGCCCGCAAACGGCAGCGATTGTCAATGTGCTCAAGTCACTGACCAGCACCACCCAGATCGGGGCAAACTTTAACGCCTTATTTTCCACCGACGTGATCAACTTACTCTCCAATCCTACGATCATGACCTCCGACAACAAGGAAGCGGAAATATTTGTAGGTGAGAACATTCCGCTTATAACACAGAGCAATCTCACCTCCACGGGCCTGGCACAGCAGTCCATCGAGAGGAAAGACACCGGAATTATCCTGCGGATTACCCCGCAGATAACCGAGGGTGATTACCTGAAGCTCGACATCTACCAGGAGATATCGGCGGTCAAGCCAAACAAGGGTCAGGCAACCGACCTCGTCACCACCAAGCGTTCCGCCAAAACATCGGTTGTCGTGAAAGACAAGGATACAGTGGTCATTGGGGGGCTGATTGCGGACCGCGATACGACGACGGTGAACAAGATACCCATTCTCGGCGATATCCCCCTGCTCGGGTGGCTGTTCAAGACCAAATCGGCGCGGCGGGAAAAGACAAATCTGATGATACTGCTCACCCCGCGCATCATCAAGTCCGTCCAGGACATGGCCAAGGTATCCGAACAGCAGAGAACCAGGTTCGAGCAGGAAGCGCAGAGCAGCAAGACGTACAATCTCGACAAGGCGCTGAAACCGGCGTTGGAAGAAGGTCATACGCCTTAATCGGGAAGAGACTCCTGCATGCCGACACCCCGACGGCATGCAGAAAAGCGAAAAGTTTTGCGCGAAGCAATGGAATACGACCATGACAGAATACTCTCACATAGAATCAGTTGCATCAAGGCTCGGGCTGCCATTCCAGACCGAAATCGGCGATGCGCAGGTCGACACCTCGTTTCTGTCCCACCTGCCGCTGGCCTTTGCGCGTACTAATCTGCTCCTCCCCCTGCATGAGGAGAAGGGGAAACTCCTGGTCGCCACGGGAAACCCCGCCAACCTGCTTGCCATGGACGAACTGCAGGGCGTGTTCGGCATGCCGCTGGAGGCAATAGCGGTCCATCCCGATACCGTGCTCGAAGCCATAAACCGCTTCTACTCGCGGTTATCGGGCTCGGCCCAGGAGGTAGTTGAAGAACTGGAAGGTGAGGACCTCTCCACGATTGCCACGGAATTCAACGAACCGCGGGACCTCCTCGACCTGACCGATGAGGCACCGGTGATACGGCTGTTGAACTCGATCCTGTTCCAGGCAGTCAAGGAACGGGCCAGCGACATTCATATCGAGCCGTATGAGCGGGACATAGAGGTCCGCTTCCGAATCGACGGCATCCTCTACAAGAAGCTGACGCCACCGAAAATTGTCCAGGAAGCCCTCATATCGAGGGTCAAGATCGTTTCCGGACTCAACATAGCGGAAAAAAGGCTTCCCCAGGACGGTCGGATCCGGGTGGTCGTCGCCGGCAGGGACATTGACATCAGGGTCTCCATCGTTCCCACTTTTTTCGGCGAACGGGTCGTTCTCAGGCTTCTGGACAAACAGAAGGGGGTCCTCTCCCTGGAAGATATCGGACTCTCCCCCGCGGGAGTCACGCTCATGGAAAGGCTTCTTGCGCGCAGCAACGGAATTGTCCTGGTCACGGGGCCTACCGGGAGCGGCAAATCGACCACGTTGTATGCCGCGCTGAACCGCCTCAATTCCGCTGAAAAGAATATCATCACCATCGAGGACCCGATCGAATACCAGTTGAAAGGTGTCGGGCAGATCCAGGTAAACCCGAAGATCGATCTCACCTTTGCCAACGGCCTACGCTCCATTCTGCGACAGGACCCCGATATCATCATGGTGGGAGAAATACGGGATGTGGAAACGGCTGAAATAGCAATCCAGGCAAGCCTTACGGGTCACCTGGTACTGTCGACCCTTCATACGAACGACTCTGCCACCGCCATAACGAGGCTGGTGGACATGGGTATCGAGCCGTTCATGGTCGCCTCCTCTCTGAGCGCCGTCCTCGCCCAGAGGCTGGTAAGACTGATCTGCCCGCACTGCAGGGAGGAATATGCACCTGAAAGGGTGTACCCCGGGATTGAACTGCCTGCAAAACTTTACCGGGGCGCTGGATGCGAGAAATGCTTCGGGCTGGGCACCATGGGCCGGACGATTATCCACGAACTGCTCCCGGTGGATGCCGATATCTGCTCAATGATCATACGCCGGGAACCCGCGGGGGTGATAAAGGAATACGCCATATCGAAAGGCATGCAGACTCTACGTGACGACGGCCTGCGGAAAGCCGCCGCGGGAATCACCACCATCGAAGAGATAGTGAGGGTCACCCAGGAGGATTATGCCGACCTTTCGCTATAGCGCATACCGTGCAGGCGGCAGCCCCGCGTCCGGAACAATTGAAGCGGACAATATCCGGGAAGCCAGGGCCCTTCTGAAGAAGGACGGGCTCTACCCGAAAGAGATATCGCCCTTTGAAGAAACGGTGTCCGGGCGAACGCTGAGAACTTTCCGCAAGGCAGTGAGCCTTCCCGAACTGGCACTGATGACAAGAAGACTCGCCACCCTTGCGGGCTCTTCCGTACCCGTCTTCGAAGCCATTTCCACCCTGTATGAGCAGGAGGAGCCGGGCGAGCTGAAAAAGGTTCTCGGACGGGTTCGCGACAGGCTGGCGGAAGGGGCGAGCCTGGCCAAGGCCCTTTCGGCGGAACCCGATGTCTTCAGTGAAAGCTATACGAGCATGGTTGCCGCCGGCGAGGCAAGCGGAGCGCTGGAAACCATCCTGGACAGACTGGCCGATTTCCTGGAGGACCAGGAAGAGGTCAGGAGCAGGATCATTACCTCCCTCGCCTATCCACTGCTGATGGTGGTAGTCGGCACCGGCGTCATGATGTTCCTCCTGGCGTTTGTGGTACCGAAAATCATCGTCATTTTTGAACAAAACAGGGCTACCCTCCCGCTCATCACCATCATGCTCATCAAGACAAGTGAGCTGGTCCGACGGGGATGGTGGGCGCTGCTGCTCATCGGGGCGCTTGCCGCGTTTGCATACCGGAGAGCTGTCAGAAGGGAGTCCGTCCGTTACAAACGTGATTCGATAGTGCTCAAAATTCCGCTGGTCGGCGCCCTGGTCCGCAGGCTGATTCTGGCAAGGTTCTCCAAGGTGCTCGGCCTTCTTCTGGAAAGCGGCGTTCCTATCATCAAGGCATTGGAGATAACCGGGGAGGTCGTGGTCAACAGGAAGTACCGGGAGTTTTTCCGCACGGCCAGGGAGGAGATCGTCGAAGGGGGAAGCCTTTCGGCCTCTCTCCGCTCCAGCACCCTGTTCCCCCCTCTCCTTGTCCATATGGTTTCGGTGGGTGAGCGGGGTGGAAAACTGGAGGCGATGCTTCTCAAGGCCGGAAATTCCTACGAGAAAGAGTTCAGCTCCTCGGTTGCCAGGTTCATGGCTCTTCTGGAGCCTCTCCTGGTCCTGGCGATGGGCCTGGCTGTCGGGATTGTCGTGCTGGCGGTCCTGTTGCCCATATTCCAGATGAATCAGCTGATAAAGTAAGATTGTCAAAAACACCAAGCAACAGGGAGGTTTTCACCATGAAATATCTATTGCGCGGCAATCGCGGCTTCACCCTTATCGAGATAATGGTGGTAATCGTTATCCTGAGCCTTCTGGCTATCCTGGTTGCCCCGAAAATAATCGGCCGGACGGATGACGCCAGGATTGCCGATGCCAAGGTACAGATCAGAAACCTTGAGAGCGCACTGAAGCTCTACAAACTGGACAACGGCAATTTCCCGACCACGGAACAGGGGCTCGAGTCTTTGTTGACAAAACCGGCCACCGGACTGATCCCGAAAAACTACCGTGATGGTGGCTACCTGGAAACGAAGACTATCCCCAAAGACCCATGGAAAAATGATTATGTGTATCTCTCCCCCGGCGAACACGGGGACTACGACCTGTATTCCATGGGAGCCGACAGCGCACGGGGCGGCGAAGGCAAGGATGCGGATATTGAGAGCTGGGATATGCGTTAAAACCGGGCAAAGGGCAGAGGGCAACGGGCAAAACGCAAAGGGCACCAGGATATCTGGGCCAATTATCCATGACGTTTCGTCATTAAAGCTGAAACCTCACACCCCGCACTCCTCTACCCGACCAGGTTCTGACCCGGGATTTACCCTGTTGGAACTCGTGGTGGTGGTCGCAATCCTGTCCCTCGTTGCGCTGCTGGTATTTCCCCGGCTGTCAACGGACAGCAGCGCGGAGTTGCGTTCGTCGGCGCGTTCCCTTGCTGCGACGATTCGGTACCTGGAAGACAGGGCAGTGGCAACCAAAACCGCGTACAGAATGAGGGTAAACGTCGCCGACGCCGGCATTGAAATCCTGAAGGTACTGCCCGACGGAGACGAACAGCCCGCCGAGGATGTGCTTCTGAATAAAAAGATCCTGGCTGACGGAATCTCCATAACCGATGTTACGACTTCACGCCTGGGGAAAGTCACGTCAGGGGAAGTGAGGATTGATTTCGGTCCGCTCGGGCGGGGGGAATACTTCGTCATCCATCTCGGCTCGCAGAAAGGAAGCTATTACACGATACTGGCGTACCCGCGCGGCAGCAGGGTGAGGGTCTTCGAAAATTACAGCGGGGGAACGTTATGAAGGGGTTTACCCTGCTGGAAGTCATGATTGCGCTGGCAATCATGTCGGGCGTAATCCTGACGGTTATCTCCTCGTTCAACTACCACCTGTCGATCATAACGCACGACCGCGAGGAAACAATCGGTTTCCTTCTTGCCAGGGCAAAGCTGGAGGAAATCGAGCTGTTGAAAAAAGATGCCCTCAAGACCGTCCAGGAAGGAACTTTTGCCCCGGAACACCCGGAAATTTCCTGGAAGGCTGAAGTCGAGCAGACAGCGGTTCTGTTTTTCAAAAAGCTGACCCTGACGGCAACATGGGAAAATAC
>JAGFXO010000096.1 GCA_017861285.1 Geobacteraceae bacterium
GACGCATCCGGGACCATTACCCGGACACTGTTTGTGGGACTGGCGATGATAGAATCCATGGCCATCTATTGTTTCGTGGTGGCCCTGATTCTTGTCTTTGCCAACCCGTTCTGGAAATACGTCATTACGCACCCCTGAGGATAGCATATGGGACCAGACTGGTTTACCGTTATTGCGCAGATAATCAACTTCCTGATACTCGTTGCCCTGCTGAAACGCTTCCTCTATGGGCCGATCATCAAAGCCATGGAAAGGCGCGAGAAGGTAATCGCCGAAAGGCTGGATGAAGCGGCAAACAAGAAACGTCTGGCTGATGAGGAAGGTATACGCTATCGGGAAATGGTGCGGGAACTGGCCGATACGCGTGAAAAAATGCTTGCCGAGGCCAGGGAAGAAGCCGAAGCATTGCGCAGGGAGCTGAAACAGAAAGCACGGGAAGAGACGGACAGAAGCCAGGCTCAATGGCATGAATCCTTTCGCCAGCAGAGAGAGGCTTTTGCTCAGGGTCTGCGTCTGCATGCATGCAAACAGGTATTTGCCGTTGTTCGCCGGGCATTGACGGATCTGGCGGATACGGATCTGGAGAGGCGAATGACTGATGTTTTCATCCGTCGAATCCGCAACCTTGATCCAGTTATGCAAAAGGAAATTGCAGATTCCATCTTGGGTGCGGGGCGGGAAATTGTCATTCGGAGCGCCTTTGAAATTGATCCGGAGGGACGTCATAAAATTGCCGCTGCAATCACCGGGCAGATCAGCAAGGCCGGCCTGGATGAAAGGGAGGACCCCTCCCGTACAGATATGCAAGTCAATTTCGAAACGGCTGCCTCGTTGATTTGCGGTATTGAAATTGTTGCGGGCGGCAGGAAAGCCGCATGGGATTTGGACTGGTATCTGGATGAGTTGGAACAGGGCTTTTCCAGGGATTTCGAAGCTGAAACGGCCGAAGGGACTTCGAAGATTCCCGGTTATTGAGATGGTGTTATGGAAAATGAGACACTGCTGAATGATACCTTCAGGCTTTTTGAGCGGGTTCTGCATGAACACCATGCGGAAGTGCGGCTCCAGGAGGCCGGCACCCTGATCTACCTGAACGGCGGTATCGCCAGGGTTTCGGGCCTGCCGGGGGTACAGGCGAACGAACTGATCCGTTTTCCGGGAGACCTGTTCGGGATAGCCTTTAACCTTGATCCGGGTGAAGTGGGCGTCATTATGCTGGGCGAGAGCAGGTCCCTGCAGGTAGGTTGCGATGTGCGGCGAACCGGGCGGGTGCTTGACGCTCCGGTGGGAGAGGAGTTGCTGGGCCGGGTTATCGACTTCATGGGAAATCCGTTGGACAACCTTGGCAAGGTGCAGTTTTCCCGCAGGCGTCCCGTGGAACGGGAGGCGCCTGCCATCATGCATCGTGCCCCCGTGACCGTTCCCCTCCAGACGGGCCTCAAGGTCGTTGATGCCCTTGTTCCCATCGGCCGCGGACAACGCGAACTCATAATCGGCGATCGTCAGGCCGGCAAGACGGCAGTCATCCTGGATGCCATCATCAACCAGAAGGGAAGGGGTGTTGTCTGCGTTTACTGCGCTATCGGACAGCAGGGTTCGGCGGTTGCCAAACTGGTGGCTGACCTTCGCGCCCATGACGCCATGGGCCACTGCATCGTGGTGGTTGCCGACGGTTCCGATCCGGCCGGCCTGCAATATGTAACCCCCTATGCCGCTACTACCATGGCTGAGTATTTCATGGAGCTGGGCCGCGATGTACTCATCGTTTACGATGACCTGACGCGGCACGCACGGGCATACCGGGAGCTTTCTCTCCTGCTCAGAAGGCCTCCCGGGCGGGAAGCGTTTCCCGGAGACATATTTTATATCCACTCCCGACTGCTCGAACGCTCTACGCACTTGGACGAGCAGCACGGCGGCGGTTCTCTCACCGCCCTGCCCGTCATCGAGACGGAATCGCAGAACCTCTCCGCATATATCCCCACAAACCTTATTTCCATAACCGACGGGCAGATATACCTGTCACCCGATCTTTTCCAGAAGGGGATTCTGCCTGCTGTCGATGTCGGCAAATCGGTTTCCCGTGTCGGCGGGAAAACCCAGTTGCCCGCATATCGGATGGTCGTGGGGGATTTACGCCTTTCCTATGCGCAGTTCGAGGAAATGGAGGCATTTTCCCGTTTCAGCACACGTCTGGATGACGCGACCCGCCGCATTCTGGAGCGGGGGCGACGGGTGCGCGAGATACTCAAGCAGCCCCAGTACGAGCCCATGCCGGTCTGCGAGCAGATTGCGGTGCTTGTTGCCGTAACCGGCGGCGCCTTTGATGGCCTTGCTCTGGATGGTGTCGCTGCAGCTGAAAAGGAACTCAGGCGGGCGGTTACTCAACAACTTGCTGACGTTTGCAGGCGTGTCGAAGCCGCTGAGGAGCTGAGTGACACCGATCGGGCAAAGATAATGGATATTGCACGAAAATCCCTGGAAAAATTCAGTGGGGAAGCTCAAGATGCAGACGCTGGAATCTCTTAAAGAAAGAATCGGCACTGTCGAGCTCCTGCAATCGGTCGTCAGAACCATGAAGACCCTTGCGGCAGTGAGCATCCGGCAGCATGAAAAGACTCTGGAATCTCTCTCCGATTACATCAGGACAATTGAGTCGGGGTTATCCATAGTCTTGCGGGAAGGGTTCCACGAAACCCTTGAAAAGGCTCAACTGAGAGAAGGCAATCTGGGCGCCCTCGTTATCGGTTCCGATCAGGGGCTTTGCGGCCGTTTCAATGAACAGGTAGTCGCCTATGCGCTCGAAAATCTCAATGTTATCGAACCTGTGGCGTCCAGAAGATTCATGGTATGCGTAGGCACGCGAGCGAACATGCATCTTGGTGAGGCCGGAGAGATCGTGGAAGAGTGCCTTTCGGCCCCGGTATCGGTGACGGGAATCATACCGGCAGTACAAAAAATATTGTACACGATAGAAGAGTGGCAGACTCGGTTTCATCTGAACAGGTTCGTACTGTTTTACAATCACTTTCTCTTCGGTAAATCCTATCGTCCTGAAATTCTCCAGCTCATGCCGCTCGACCAGGGCTGGCTGCGGGACCTGGCTGCCAGACCATGGCAGGGCAGGACGATACCGGCATTTACCATGGACCGGGGCCGGCTTTTTACGCTCATGATCCGGCAGACACTCTTTATTTCCTTATACAGGGTTTTTGCTGAATCCCTGGCCAGTGAAAACGCAGCACGCCTGGCCTCCATGCAGGCTGCCGAGCGCAATATCGGTGAAAGGCTTGAAGAATTGAATTTTCATTTTCGCGACCTGCGCCAGAGCACCATAACCGAAGAGCTTTTGGATATCATGTCAGGCTTTGAAACATTGACAGCAAAACGACTTTAGACGGTAGATTGCAAGGCATGTGGGTGAAATAATGAGACCGGATGAGACAGCGGCAATAACCGATGAAGATGTTCCCGCTCTGCGGCCCTGGCCGTCCAGGCTTTTTGTGGAGACGACCACCCGGTGCAATCTGCACTGCAGAATGTGCGTCAAGGAAACCTGGAATCGGGATGCAATGGAAGGCGATATGGGGGACGAGACTTTCGCTGCACTGGAACCGGCGTTTCCTCATCTTGAGGCCCTGGTTCTCAACGGAGTCGGTGAACCGCTCCTGGACCCGCGTCTGGAAGTGTTTATCCGGCGGGCGAAAAAGTCCATGCCTGCCGGCAGTTGGGTCGGGTTCCAGAGCAACGGCATGCTTCTGGACGAAAAGCGGGCCGTCTCGCTCGTGGAGGCTGGACTGGACCGGATCTGTCTTTCCGCCGATGCACTCAATCCGGAAACTTTCCGGAAAATTCGCAGGGGAGGGGAGGAGCAGGGTGTCGAGCGGGCCTTCGCGGCCCTGCAATCCGCCAAGACCGCTTGTGGAAGACAAGATATGCAGATCGGCCTGGAGTTTGTGCTCATGCGGGACAACACCAGGGAGCTTCCCGACCTCCTCCGGCGTGCCGCGTCACTGGGGGTCACTTTTGCCATCGTCACTCATATTCTCCCCTATGCCGAGAGCAGCGTTCATCAGACCGCCTTCGACTCAAATATGGACGGAGCTGTGGAGTTGTTTTCCGAATGGAGGGAAAAAGCGGAGTCGGAAGGGCTGAACCTGGGAGACTACTTCAAAGTGCTCTGGAAATATATGCGCAATCCCTCCGACCGTGACCTGGCGGAGTTTCTCCTGGCGCTTTCGACCTCCATCTCTTCGACGGACAAACCGGGCGAAGCGCAATTGCGGCTCGGTTCCAGTCTGCCAAGCAAACAGATTACAATCAAGGATTTTGCCGATACATCGGAGCAGATTCGGGAACTGTTTGGCGAGGATAGTGCCTGGAAGATCATGCTGGAGCGTATCTCCGCTGTGCTGCAAAAAGCGGGTCCCGATAGCATTCCCGCTATCGACAGGGCTGAATCCCTCATCCGGTCCTGGAAGGAGAATGCGGAGAAAGGGGGCATTGATCTTCTGGAATACCTGAAGGTTGTCTGGAAATATACGCGAACAACGAAGGAACAGCGGGTTTTCGACCTGGTGGAGGAAATGAAGGCGGAGGCACGGACCCGTGATATTTCGATCCATCTGAAAAACCTTATGGAACGGGACGAGGAATGGGCGGCCGAGCTGGAAAGAGTCTTTGTCGAGGCCAGGGCTGTGGCCGACGAAACCGGTATCGACCTGCGGCTCCCGGGGGCAGCGCCCGGCAGCAGCAGGAAATGCGATTTTGTCGAAGAGGGGAGCGCCTTTGTTTCATGGAACGGCAACGTGCACCCCTGCTACTTCCTCTGGCATCAGTACGGATGCCACCTTTTCGGCCGCAAGAAGTTCGTCAATGCAAAGGTCTTCGGGAACGTGCGCCAACGGGGCGTCCTTGATGTCTGGAATGATCCGTCTTTCCGCTCATTCCGGGAAGAGGTGCTCCGTTACGATTTTCCCTACTGCTCCAACTGCAACGTGGTTCCCTGCCAGTACCTCATTGCCGAGGATTTCGAGCAGGACTGCTACGGCAACACTGTACCCTGTGGAGATTGCTTCTGGTGCATGGGACTGTTCAATTGCATGAGGTGAAGGCGGGCAAAGGGCAAAGGGGCACGAGGCACGTAGCACGACACACGACACACGACACACGACATTCACATGATTGAAAATACAACGGTAAAGATTAAAGCAGCCCGGCTATCCATACTTTCCAATACCTGTTTGGTGCTGGCCAAGCTGTTCATCGGCTTTTTCATGGGTTCGGTTGCGGTTCTCTCCGAAGCGGTCCACAGCGGGTTCGACCTTCTTGCATCCATGATAACCTATTATGCGGTGGGCAAGGCCGGCAAGCCGGCCGACGAAAGGCATCCGTACGGTCACGGCAAATGGGAGAACGTGTCGGGCGTCCTGGAAGCGATACTGATTCTGGCGGCAGCCCTGTTTATCGTGTACGAGGCCGTAGCACGGCTGAGGCACGGTTCACGGATCGAGCACCTTGGCATTGGTACGGCTGTCATGGCGATTTCGGCCCTGGTTAACTGGTTTGTATCGAAATATCTGTTCCGGGTGGCGAAAAAAACGGGATCGATTGCGCTCGAGGCTGATGCCTGGCACCTCAGGGCCGATGTCTATACCTCCCTCGGAGTGTTTGCCGGACTGGTTCTGATCGCCGTTACGAAAATAACGCAGCTCGATTCCATTGCGGCAATTCTGGTCGCGCTCCTTATTGTCAAATCATCCGTCGACCTGACCATGAATGCCATGGGGGATCTTTTCGATGCGAGGCTTCCCCTGGAAGACGAGGTGAAAATCAGGGAAGCCCTTTCCCGCCACGAGAAAGAATGTATCGGATTCCACCGGCTGAGAAGCCGTAAATCCGGGTCCGTGAAATTCATTGACCTGCATCTCGTGGTTCCGAGGAAGTGGTCCATTGAAGAAGCACACCAGTTGAGCGACACGATAGAGAAAGAGATTCGTGAGATACTGCCGAATACACAGGTTATCATTCATATCGACCCCTGCAACAAGAGTCTCCATCCATGCGTTACCTGCCTGAAAGAGCCTGAAAACTGAAATAATGCATAATACTCAATTGCCTCGCAGCTATTCAAATCAACATCCAGAATCAATGCACTCCCGCTTGGCGGGTGTCGCTCTCGCCGCATTCGACATGCTTCCGCTCACCATTGCCGCGGCGCTCCACTTTCTGCCCGACCTCGGAATTCTTGCCAACTCATCACGGCTGCTCAAGTGGAAAAGGCCGGAGCTTCCACCGCCCGGCAACCGTGAAATATCGACGAATAACTGCAGACTACTTCGCTCTGGAATCCTGCAAAAGTTGTTTCCGCCAAGCTCTTCTTGTCGTCCCGATTCAACCGCTACATCCCCATCGATTTTTATCTGTATAAAAAACAGCTACATGCATAAATAATAGATGGCACGGTGACGAAATTATGTGCAGGTTTTAAGCATATGCCTATTATTGATGCGAAATAACTTGACAGTGCACAAATTTTAATGATTAATTGACCAAATGTTAGTCAATGTTTTGCCCGATGCTATTTGCTTGATATCCATTGTATAGCTGGGGAAAAATTTCCTTTGTTAAGTTTAAGTAAAAACAAGATGCAAGATCGTGAACCGTACTTATTCTCTGCCTTAACCCAGAGCAGCAGACACAGTGACGCAATGCCGGTAAACCCGAGACCAAGGAGGAAAAGCAGCTATGAACTTGCAGCAACCAAATGCCAATGACGTTACGAGAAGCTCCAACCGATCCAGAAGCATAGTTCCCATGAGCGGGCTTTGCAGCCGTTGTATCGACGGATGCCGCGGCAACTGCGAGGTATTCAAGGCTACCTTCCGCGGCCGCGAACTGATTTATCCCGGACCGTTCGGCGACGTGACCGCGGGAGGAGACAAAAATTATCCAATCGATTATTCCCACCTGAACATCCAGGGGTATGCATTGGGCGCCAAGGGTCTGCCCGCTGATGTTGTCGGCAACCCCGACACATGTACTTTCCCGTCTGTAAATACGGAAACGGAATATGGCTGGGATATGAAGGTTAAAATGAAAGTCCCCATATTCACCGGGGCTCTTGGCTCTACGGAAATTGCACGGAAAAACTGGGAACATTTCGCGGTCGGGGCCGCCATCAGCGGTGTTACCCTCGTCTGCGGGGAGAACGTCTGCGGCATTGACCCCGCCCTCGAACTCAATAAGAAGAGGAAGGTCGTCAAGGCGCCCGACATGGACCGGCGAATTGAAACCTACCGGCGCTACCATACCGGTTTTGGCGAAATCCTCGTGCAGATGAATGTGGAAGATACCCGTCTGGGTGTTGCGGAATATGTTATCGACAGGCACGGTCTTGAAACCATTGAACTCAAATGGGGGCAGGGTGCGAAATGCATCGGCGGGGAGATCAAGGTGA
Organism: Geobacteraceae bacterium; assembly: GCA_017861285.1. Classification (GTDB taxonomy): domain Bacteria; phylum Desulfobacterota; class Desulfuromonadia; order Geobacterales; family Geobacteraceae; genus CAIWTU01. The sequence continues at coordinate 7,460 of JAGFXO010000096.1, forward strand.
AAAGCCTTGAGAGGGCGCTGGAACTGCAGCGGAGAGGGTATATCATAACTCCCGACCCTTCGGACCCCATCAGCCAGGCGGCATACAAGGACGGTTCCCTTGAAGAGTTCGAACGTCACAGCAGGTTGGGATTCATCGGCGAAG
>JAGFXO010000218.1 GCA_017861285.1 Geobacteraceae bacterium
CATCCTGATTATTGACGACTTCGGCCGCCAGCGCGTCAGTCCCGAGGAGTTGCTCAACCGGTGGGTCGTCCCACTGGATCGCCGGATCGACTTCCTGACACTGGCCGGCGGGAAAAAGATTGAGATCCCCTTCGACATGCTCGTCGTCTTTGCCACGAACCTCGATCCTGCGCGGCTGGTGGACGAGGCGTTCCTGCGCCGCATCCAGACGAAGATCAAGGTCGACTTCATGAAACCCGATCAGTTCCGCGAAGTCTTCATGCGCCTGTGCCTGAAGCACGAGCTGGAGCTTCATGAAACCCGATCAGTTCCGCGAAGTCTTCATGCGCCTGTGCCTGAAGCACGAGCTGGAGTATGACCCGGCCCTGGCAAGCGATCTGATCCGGATGATCGAGCAGGAATTCAGGGAGCCCCTTCGGGCCTGCTACCCGCGGGACATCCTTCAGCAGATCCTCTGGGCCGCCCAGTACCGGCAGGAAAAGCCCCGACTCGACCGCGAGGCCCTCGAGAGTGCCTGCAACAACTATTTCCTGGCGATCTAGCAGATTCACCCGGCGGGGGAAGGCATTGCGGCGCCCTTGCCTTTCCCTGCCGGGAGTGTAAATTGCCTCGGAAGAATGAAAGCCCGTCCATCGCTGATTCCCTTTCCCGATTCGGATCTTTTCCGATGAACATTCCCTCCAGGCAGCAGCGGTTTCTCCATCGCTCCAGGCGGCAATTGGATTTCTTACCGTTTCGCCGGGCGGGGAAGTTGCCCCGGCGGGCTCGAGGAGGTGTCGCCACGAGGTGGCACCGCAGGAAGTGCAGGCACTTTTCCTTATAAAAAAAGGAAGCCGCCTGACGAGGCCGTTCCGTAATGCATCATTTTTTTGTGGTGAACTCCAACTTTTGCAGGAGCCTGCGCGCCGAAACAAGTGCATCGCATGTACGCTGTAAAGGATTCTTACAGCTGGGCCATTTTGTACTGATTCGATATCATTCGAAATTTTCTAATACAGGTCAGGGCACTGTAAAAATGGCTTACAATAATATCGAGTAAGAGTTTCGTCTTATGGATAAAATATGAATAAAATCAGCATATTATTTTATGGCATACGGTTTGCAACACTTTGAGCACAAGGTGGTGCAAGATTTGCCGGGCTGTAGAAGAAGCCCGATGACGGTTTCATCATCCTGCGACGCTTTCGATTACACCCCTGTAAGAAGCAGCCCGCCCTTCGGCAAGAGGTTCCCGGGCTCTTCGGCGAGGGCCTCATTTTACAGGGGGCAGCACAGCGTGATGAGGCCCGCAGATATGAAATCCCCGTTGCCGCTTCCGATGTGCTCGTGCGATTCTTGCTGCTCCCCATGCCTGTTTATATTCTGCTCCTGAAAATTGCTCCTGTCAGTTTGGCGGGTATGAGCACGTAAACGTTGCCTGAAGACGGGGAACCCGACGCGGCCCGTTGTGATGCTGTCAGCCCGGGCGTCAAAATATACGAGAGGTGAAAATGACCAAATGGAGAAACAAAAGAGGGGCGTCGGCCGTTGAATTCGCGCTGGTCCTGCCGCTCCTCATCGTCATTCTCTTCGGCATCATAGAATTCGGCCTGCTTATGTACAATCAGGCGGTGATCACGAATGCCAGCCGCGAGGGCGCCCGGGCGGGGATTGTCTTTTCACCGAGGCCGGATGTGTCCGCCATAGAACAAGTCGTCAGAAATTATGCGGACCAACGGGTGGTCACTTTCGACGCCAGCAAGCCAACGCCTAATACGAGTTTGGGGCCGAATGGAAGCTGTGACGCCTTCGGCGAGGATTTGACCGTAGACGTATCCTACCCTTATCAGTTTCTGGTGTTTTCAAGGCTTGTCGACCTGCTTGGATCCGGCACAACGCCGGGTACCATCACCTTGACTGCTCGAACCGTCATGAGATGTGAGTGAGGTCCGGTTACCGGCGCGGAACAGTTTTTTACGAAGGAGGCCATTCCATGAAACAGATAGATCGAAGATCGTTCTCTAAGCGTCGGAAGGAGTCCGGAACGGTCGCTGTTCTGGTGGCCCTGTGCCTGATCGTAATTGTGGGATTCCTGGCACTGGCCCTGGATATCGGGTATGTCATGGTGACCCGGAACGAATCCCAGGACGCAGCGGATGCCGCGGCCCTGGCGGGAGCCCGCCGACTGGGGGAGAACTATTACACCAAGGTCGCTGACAAGACGACGGATGTCGAGAGCGTTTCCGAAACCACGGCCGGTCTGAACAAGGTGGCCACACAAAATGTCGCGCGGGACAACGTCGACATCAAGATCGGATGGTGGGATCAGTACAGCGGTACCTTTACGGAGACCTCCACGAGTCCCAATGCGGTTCAGGCCACCGTGACCCGGCGGACGGGGCTCACCAGCGGCCCCATCCGAACTTTTGTCGCGGGTGTTATGGGCATAGCCAATTTTCGCATGGAAGCGACGGCAACGGCCGCAATTCAGGGAGAGTGCACCGGGGAAGTTGATTTCCCCATCGGGATAGGAAGGAGCTGGTTTTCTAACAAAAGCGCACAAGGGTATTCAAAAGGGATTTGCACCGAGATCGCAATCAACGACACGATGAGCAGCTGTGCCGGCTGGACGAATCTGGAGAACAAGAAATACAAGTGGCAGGATGTTGACGCAATCATTAAGGGTGGACCTGTCCCTGATGTAGACATCGGAGACATCATTGAATTCGGGGGCGGAGTCGTCCAAACCATGCTGGATGATCTGGTCGTCCGCTTTAACGCAGAGAAGGTCAATGGAATATGGACGGTTCACATTCCCGTGTTCGAAGACAACAATGTCTGTCAGAACCCGAACAAGGCTTACGTGGTCATCGGCTATGCGACCATGGACATCTATGACGTGATCACGACGGGGAATAACAAGGGGCTCTATGGAAAGATTGTCTGCGAAGAAGCGGACATGACCCGGGGAACGTGCTTCTACGCAGGCACCTATGGCGCCGTTCCCGGTCTCGTCAAGTAG
>JAGFXO010000097.1 GCA_017861285.1 Geobacteraceae bacterium
ATTGCATGGTACAGCAAACCTTTACATGAATGTTGCCGAAAAACTTCAAATAGTATATTTTTATCGCTATGAAAAAAATTATTGTATTGCTCTGTTTCATGGTGTTCGCCGTATCTACGGCTTCAGCTGAATACTTCTTTGCCGCTGATAGCGATGTTATCGGTAAAGTTCAGCATTATTCGGTCAAAAAGGGAGAATCCCTGATTGAGATTGCCCGTAAGTTCGGTCTCGGCTATAACGAAATAGTTGGCGCCAACCCGGGAGTCGACCCCTTTGTGCCGCCTGTCGGCCTGGAAGCACGGATACCGGCTGAGTGGGTTATCCCCGATGTGCCGGCGCGAAAAGGAATCGTGATAAACGTTTCAGAGATGCGGCTCTATTATTTCCTGCAGAAAGGCACCAACCTGGTGACAACCTTTCCCATCGGAGTAGGCGACGAAGGCAAGGAAACTCCCGTCGGTGAATTCAGGATCATTCAAAAAATTGTCAATCCCTCCTGGACCGTGCCTAAATCCATACGGGAGGAAAAACCTGAACTGCCGCCCGTCGTGCCGGCCGGTCCTGACAATCCACTCGGCACCCATGCCCTGCGTTTATCGGTTCCGAGTGTTCTCATCCACGGTACCAACAGGCCGTGGGCCGTGGGGCGAAGGGCAACACACGGATGCCTGCGGTTATACCCGGAAGATATTCCAAGGCTTTTCCTTCTTGTCAATACAGGAGAGAAGGTTACCATAGTGCGGCAACCGGTCAAGGTCGGAGTGCGCCGGAACAGGGTATTCGTCGAGGTCCACGATGATGGCGCCACAAATTATCTGAAGGGGGCTGTCAAAGCGCTCGGCAGAAAAAATCTGCTCGGGATGATTGACCGGCAAAAGCTGGTGCAAGCCTTGAATGAAAAGAGTGGTGTCCCCGTGGACATAACAAGTGAAATCCAAGACGGCGAAGAAGCCACTGGCGGTTCGGGCAACGTCCCGGATTTATTGTAACTGCCTGTAGAGGCGGACTGCCATCCAGGCGATAAAGCCGACTCCAAGAATGAGAGTCGACCAGAGTAAAGCAGTCTTCCAGTTTTGCGGAGTCATGCCCGGTCGGAGCCTCGATTCGCCACCCAGCGTTACCTGGGGGCCGGTTGCAGCTATTTTCGTGACAGTATATTCCTTCCGCAGATCCCGCAATTTTATCAACAGTTCGCTTTCCATGCCGCCGGAAGGGCCGGCTGTCGCACTGCCGTAGGCAATAGTAAAAGGGGCGCTGCCGCGGGCAACAAAAACTATTTTTTCCGGGATCCATCCGAATTCTAAACGCGGAATCCCCTCTCCAAGCCCTCCACCGCCAGTGTCGACACGCATCAGCCAATAGCGGTTGGAAACGGGAGGGAAGACCGGATCGGGATTTTTTACCGTGTCCCCGCCCAGACGTACATTGTATACAAGGGATGATTGCCTCTCGACCCAGGAATCACTGCTACTTGAACGGGATAGAAATGTCGCCTTGACCAGGGTGTTTTCCTGGGGCAGGTGGACCCTTATCCTGTCTACCGGCATGCGGCCGGAAGTGTCGAAGCTGTATTCATATGCTCCGTTCTTTCTTTTCCTGATTGCGGGGACTGATATCCACTGATGGGGCGATTCGACAGCCCTGCCGGCCATCCTTGCGTAAACTCCGCCCAGTTCGGGCATCGATTCCGCGTCCCGGCATGAAAGCCGAAAATATCGGGCTTCTGCCGTGCCCAGTTCAATGGTCATCCTTTCCAGGGTGTGATTTCCGTAGCGGAGCCTTGCCAAGGCCGCACCGGACACAATGGTCGTCCAGTGCTGCAGGTCGCTGCTGCTCTCCACCGCTATTTTCCTGAGAATTCCCTCTTCCTGCCCGCGCAATTCGAGCTCCAGCGCAGCCACCGGCTCCTTGATTCGGGTCGCGTCCAGCAGGTAGGCAACAACATTGCGTGCGGATGGATGCCCATTTGCCGTCGTCACATTGATGATCGACCCTGAATCGTCTCTTTTCACGTTGAGCGACAAACCCACCAGTTTCCTGTCGGGGTCACCCATGAGGGGGAACAGGGGAAGCACCTTCTTTTCCGGTGGGGCAGTGCGTGTTTCAGTACGGAACAATGCATAAGGAACCACTTCGCCCCGAGCATTGAATACACACAGGTCGCGAAGGTCGCCGCGGTTTACTCCCCGATAGACAGCCAGGGGTAAAGCAGTCTCATAGAGGGAATCCGCTCCGGAGACTTCCATACGTATCCCATAGGCAAAATCAAGTGTCGACGGCTCTTTTGCCGCGGTGCGGGCGGCGCATACCAGCATCAGCAGAAAGGCAGGGAGCAGGAAAATGAAGCTGTAAATCCGAGGAAGTCTCATGGTTGATCCTCCTTTTCGGTACGTGGGGGCACGGGAGAGACGTACCCGATGATCAGCAGCAGGATGCCGACTCCGACAAAGGAGACGATTCTCTCAACTGACCCGGTATTTGACAGATCGACCAGAAAAAGTTTGACAACGACCATTACAAGAAGTCCTGCTCCCGCGAGCCATGCGGTTCGGAGGCCGCTGCGCGTGGCGATTACCATGGTGCACAGAGCGAGAAGGCTCCAGAAAATGGAAAAAGAAGCTTGAAGCAGCACCGAATGGAAAAGGGGGGAAAGAGAGAATTCGATCCCGCTCCACTGGTGAATGGTACGGACCAGAATCGCGTTGATCCAGATAAACAGGCTTGCCGCATAACCGCCGAGAACCACTCTGATCCGCCCAACGGTGAAAGAGTCCGGGTAAGCGGAGCGGAGGCTCATGAACCAGACCGTGAGAGCGGTAAACACAATACATATCGTGACGTCAAGTGGGTTCAGGAAAGGAAGATACCGGAGAGGATAACTGTCGCCGGCGCTGGTCATGTTTGCGTATAGCACCCACAGCCATGCTGCAAGCGCAACCGGTCCTGCGCCGAGGCTGAGATAAGTCCCAAGGTTTTCCCTGACCGGCCATCGCACCTTTTGGCCGAGTTTTGAGATTATGAGTATCACGATGGCCGGGGCAAGCCCCCAGGCGGCTTGCGACCAGGTATCTGCGCCATCGATCAGGTTTCCGCCCTGCCAGTGCATTTCCATGGCCAGAAGCCAGGCAAGAAGCCACAAGGCCCCTGCATGGAGTCCTTTCCGGATATCGCCATGCAACCATTCGTGGTGATGCAGGATACGGTAAAAGGCGGCAAAAGCAACGGGCCAGGCGATGTAGCCTGCTTGGGAAAACGGATGAAGACCGCCATCCGCCACAGCCAGAGAGGTGCAATAAAGCAGGGGTAACAGCAGCAGTGCGGGCCAGGACGCCCATGTCCATGCCAAACGTCTTTCCAGGTAATCACATGCACTGCATGTGATTGCGAAGAACATCAAAATGCTTCCCATGCGAAAATCGCGGGACATGTGCCGGTCGATTTCCGACAGTCCGCCGCCGAACCACCACAAAAGGCCCCAGACGAAAAGCGCTATCCCGATGATCAATTCCAGTCTTCCCACGTTTTCCCTTTGCCGATGCAGGCAGAGGGCTGCAAATATGCCGGAACAGGCGAGCAGGACGCACCCGAGGAAATAGCTGTTCAATACCGGTATGCCACCGGATACCCGGTGTGCATCGGCAAGAAAGGCGATCCCTGCCGCAAACAGGAGGAATATGCCGAAGCTGCGGGCGATAGTCTTCCGCTGCCGTGTACCCGCCCAGAGAATACCGGCCCCTTCCAGCGCCCATGCGGCAGAGGTCCACCGGTTTTCAAGGGCCAGGGGGATGGCAAGGGTGGCGAAGACGACCCCGAAGGCGAAGAACGCTTCAATAAGAGTCCTCATATGCGGGGATTTTTTCAGGAAAAGCACCCATGCCAAGGGCATATATATGAGGCCGATAATCAGTGCGCTCCAGGCCAGACCGTATTGGTGCTGCCTGACGAGCATCCCCTGCAGGGCAAATGTGACGATGGGGGTGCCAAAGACCAGCGTGCCGTCCAGATACCCTTTCAGGTCCGGTTCCTGCCTGAGGGCGAACAGGATGGCAATGGCCACATACATGGAAAAAAACAGGACGAGGAACGGTTCCGTCGTGGAGAAATATTCCGGCTGGTAATAGCGGTACCCCCAGAGGCCACCGATAACAAAGGTGAAGGCAAAGCCGAACAGGTTGAGGACCCGCCATGCCCTGAACCAGGCGATTCCGATTATCCCGCAGTTCAGCAGCGCATAATAGCTGAAAAGAATTACATGACTGCCTCCCCCGGTCGAGGTGAGGACCGGGGCCAGAAAACCTCCTGATACACCGATTACCGCGAGGGCACGGGCATTCTGCAGGACTGCCAGTATGGCCGAAAGCAGGGCCACCGAGACGAGAACGAAAAAGGCAAAGGCATGAGGAATAAGGGAATACAATCGCAATGCGGCGAACGTCGTCAGATACAGGATGCCGATGCCACCTCCCTGCAGTACCTGGGCATAGATATCGCGCCGTTGCCTGAGACGCCACCCGACAAGCAACAGCACGATGCCGCCGAAGGCGGCGCCGGACAGTCGAAGTTCAATGGGCAGCAACTCATGTTCGGCCGCATATTTCACCAGAAACGATACACCAAAGAAGAGAATGACGATACCAACTTTTACCAGGAGACTGCCGCCTGTGATGAAACTGTTCAGTTTCTCAACCAGTGGGTGAGTAAAAGCGTGATATTTCCCTCCGGGAGCAGGGGTTTCAGGTTTTCCGGCCTGTTGCTCCACTGCTGTCGCGGCGGCCTCCTTCTTCCTGCAGGCCGCTTCGCCTCTTTGCTCGAATGCGAATGATTGATCAGGGGAAATAGGTTCAGGAGGTATTTCCCCGGGATAAGCAGCGGCAGCCGGTGTTTCTTTCGCCGTTTCTGCCATACCCGCCGTTTCGCTTCCCCGGCTTTTACTCAGCTGCCGCAGTTCCGCAATCTCATTTTCCATTCCGTGCAGCTTCTGCTTCAGTGAATGCAATATGCCGATCGCATAGCCGGCCACCCCTCCCAGCAAGGCTCCGGAAAAACCATGCAGTGAGCCGCCGAGAAGCATACCGAGAATAACCAGGGCAACAGTCATAGAATCCCCTCTTTGGTCGGAGAATGTAGTGCGAAATCTTGCCGGTCACGGTGTAATTGCCTGAATGTCCTGATTTTTATGAGAAATCCCCCTCACCCTTGGAGGACCTTCTCCCTAAGGTAAAAGGGAAAAACACTGTCCCTCTCCATTAGGGAGAGGGTTGCCGCAGGCCGGGTGAGGGGTTATGGCAGCGTTTTGACCGCCATTTGCAATGACGCAATTTTCGAATCTCGCGACACTGGATTACATTTTATTTCGGGTTTTCTCACTCACCAGCATCCTCCATGAATACCCGGCTGCAAACCCTCCCATGACACCGGCAATGAGAAACACGAAGAGCAGGAGATCTCCCTGATCCGTATTGATCAGCGGCTCACTTGCCTCCCGCCCATGATCCTTCGCATATTTTTCAACAACGGATTCATCCACTCCGGGCCATTTATCAGACCCGGCAGCCGGCAAATGATGGCACCAGGCGAAAAGCAGCGCCGTAATGCCGATGAACAATGTTTTTTTTGCTGATCCAATGCCCCGGTTCATATTGCCTCCTCCGGTTTTATCACGTGCATTTTTACCAGCAGGTCGGGTCTCTTCCTGTAGAGCAGGGTAACCATTCCGGCGGTTATGGCGCCTTCCAGTATGCCGAGCGGCAGTTGGGTCGGCACGAAGGCGATGAGGATCTTCCAGAAAACAGGCAGAAAAGGGGCGCTTCCGCTTATGCCGGATGCCAACTCGACGGCGGTGGCCAGATACGTGGCCCAGTCGGCAAGAAGCCCGGCGGCAAAACCGGCAACGGCAAGATTGAGGCGCAGCAGGCGCAGCCCCCGAAAAGTGAGGAAACCCGTGAAGGAGCCGACAACGCCCATTGATACGACGTTAGCCCCCCAGGTAGAGAGCCCGCCGTGGGCGAGGAAAAGGGCCTGAATCAGGAGCGACACCCCCGCAATGACGACGCTTACCAGCGGGCCGAGCAGGATAGCGGCGATTCCGGTGCCGCAGGGGTGTGAGCAGGTTCCCGCCGTCGGCACCGGTACCGGCATGCAGGAGATGATGAACACCACCGCAGCCATCAGACCTATCAAGGGCTTGGCCGAGAGGTCGTCCTTCGCCATTTGCTTCACCCTTCGCAAACCGACGGCAATAAAGGGAATTGCGACCGCAAACCATACCAGGGCCCAGTTAATGGGAAGGATACCCTCCGAGATATGCATAGCGAAGGCGGGTGAACCGAGAGTGTGCCAGGAAACAAGGGTAGCCAGAAGTAAGAAAGCCGGCATTTTCACTATTTTCATGTGTTGATTGTTCCTTCATGAGTTGGACTTGCCACATTCGGCAAAAGAAGATTGCAGGGTCATACGGCAGCGCATGCAGTTGTTTCGATTTTGAAGCATACATACTATAAGAGGAGGTCCAGCGCCTTGCCTGCGACTTTTCCGGTCAGCGATGCACAGACTCCCTTCTGGTCGGAAGTGATAACCCTGCAGCAGGTTGCCCCATATGTTGCGGTAAACCATTTGTGCAGTTCCCTGGTGAGGGCGGACAAGCGTTTCCGGTCATTGCTGATGACCATGCCCATCCCCATTGTGGCTCCGGTCAAAGCACCGCAGATGCAGCCGGACCCCGACCCTCCGCCGAAACCGGTTGCGAGGTGGGTGATCTCATCCGGCATATCAGGTCTGAAATGGTTTTTCAGCGTGCACAAAACGGCTTCGGCGCAGTTCATTTTTTTTGACCTGAACAGCTGTTCCGCCTCGTTTTCTATCTGTAATACGATATCGTCATGTTTTCTGGTCTTTTTTTTGAACCCAAACATGTAACCCCCGGTATTTTGCGATGTTTAGATGCGCTTGTGATGCTCCGTGGTTCTCTCAAATTCCGCCGCTTTGACGAGATTGTTGTTGAGCAGGGCGAAATGTATGGCCTCTTTCAGGGTGGCATGTTCTCGGCCAAGGTGGTTGAAGGGGAAAACAAAATACAGGCCACCGCCAGACAGATATTTTCACCAGCCTGCCTCCTGTTAGAGCAGTTTAAGTATGCAAGACAATTTATTTATAGATGGTGTGTCGTGTTGTCAAGGCAAAATAAGTATACCTTTAAAATCAAAATCTTTGTGAGGATTTCATGGCTGCGGTGATCGTCCAAATACATTGACAAAAGGATAACAGGACCTATAGACTTGTGGCCGTTGACAGGAGGGAATTCTTGTTCGATAAGGAAAAATGGAAAAAACGGATCAGGCATATCCTTACCATGGACAGCCATCCCGGGCATATTTCGCTGGGTTTTGCAGTCGGTGTCTTTATCAGCTTTACCCCCTTCTTCGGCTTTCATTCCCTGATGGCGATTGTCGCTGCCTTTGTTTTCCGTTTGAACAAGCTGACATGCGTGACCGGTTCGTGGGTAAATACACCCCTTACCGTTAT
>JAGFXO010000098.1 GCA_017861285.1 Geobacteraceae bacterium
ACATGGACGAGGCCGAATATTGCGACCGCCTGGGTCTCATTTACCGTGGCGGCCTGATAGCCCTGGGAACGCCGGAGGAGTTGAAAACCCGGTTCATGGCGGAAGAGGTCATCGAGGTAATCTGTGATATACCCCATGAGGCTATGGAGCATATCGAGAAGCTGGCGGGAATCCGGCACGCGGCGCTTTTCGGAAGGGGACTGCATGTGGTAGCGGAAAACTCCGGCGTTGCAATCCCGGCAATAGCGGAAATCCTTGGCGGACAGAACCTTGCAGTGAGCCGGATTGAAAAGATAATCCCTTCGCTCGAGGATGTCTTCGTCTCACTCATCGAGGCCAGTGACCGCGAGCAGGCTCCACAGCGGGAATTCACGAAATAGAAGCGAACAAACTGGAATGTGCAGGGCTTGTAGAGGCATCCCTCTGTATGCCCCTCTTCTGGCAGGCACAGGGGCCTGCCCCCTACATATCTTGCGAAGAAAAGTCATGAATTTACTCCGTGTAAAAGCCGTCGCAAAAAAGGAATTCATCCATATCCTCCGCGACCCCCGCAGTCTCGGCATGGGCATTGCCATGCCCATGCTCCTGTTGTTCCTTTTCGGCTACGCCCTGACCCTGGATGTGGACAGGGTACCCCTCATCGTCTGGGACCAGAACAATACGCCTGCGAGTCGCGAACTGGTGAGCCGCTTTTCAGGATCGCGCTATTTTGCCCTGTACCGCCATGCGGACAACTACCGGGATATCGAGCGGGCAATCAACCGCAGGGATGCTCTGATCGCAATCATCATCCCGTCAAATTTCGCGAAGCTGGTCGAATCGGGAAGAAAGGCACCGGTCCAGGCGCTCCTTGACGGAAGCGACCCGAATACCGCCACCTATGCCCTCGGGTATGCGGAAAGCGTTTCGCGCAGCTATTCACGGGATATCAACCTGCGTATTCTCCGCCGTGTTTCAGGGATCGAGCCCGAATTCGGCCATCTGGATGTGCGCCCCCGTGTCTGGTTCAACACCGACATGGTTTCGAGAAATTATCTTTTCCCCGGACTCATTGCGGTTATCATGATGATTATCGCCGCCCTGTTGACATCCCTGACCGTGGCCCGCGAGTGGGAGACCGGCACCATGGAGCAGCTCATTTCCACACCGCTGAAGGGGTCTGAGCTGATCCTGGGCAAAGTTGTCCCCTATTTCGTCATCGGCATCCTCGACCTGATTCTGTCGGTTCTGGTCGGTGAATTCATCTTCGACATACCTCTCCACGGCAGCCTCTGGCTGCTGTTCGCCATGTCCGTTATTTTTCTGACCGGAGCCCTCTCCCTCGGCGTGCTCATCAGCATCATTGCCAGGAACCAGCTCGTGGCCAGCCAACTGGCCCTCGTGGCGACCATGCTGCCGGCGTTCCTGCTTTCCGGATTCATTTTCCCCATCGACAACATGCCGGCTCCGGTTCAGGGTATCACCTATATCGTTACTGCCCGTTATTTCGTGAAAATCCTTCGTGACATATACCTGAAGGATGCGGGGTTGGCAATCATGGCCGGAGAGGCAGGGTTGCTCCTGATCTTCAGCATTGCGGCAATTGCAGTGTCGATCAGGATGTTCAGGAAGAAGATAGAATAAGCTCACCCCGGAGTCCGTTGGTGCGGGATGTGATTTCCTTGTGCTTTGTGCCCTTTGCAGCTACGTTTGTATCAACCGGCCTCGATCATCGGGATAGCGTATGTTTGAAAGACTCAGGTCAATGCTCGTTAAAGAATTCATCCAGGTACTGCGAGACCCGAAAATGAGGTTTATCATTTTCCTTATCCCGGTCTTTCAGACCTTGGTGTTCGGCTACGCGGTCAATACCGATGTGCAGCATGTGAAAACGGCCGTGTACGACCGCGACAACAGCGCGGAAAGCCGGGACCTGACGGCCCGTTTTGCCGAATCCGGCTATTTCGATATTGTTGAGTATGTCGATAGCGACGAGAATGCCCGTGATCTGATCGACAGGAGTCGGGTAAAGGTTGTACTGCGCATGGACAAGGGATTTTCCGCCGCTCTGCGGGCCGGGCACAGCGCCCCTGTGCAGCTGATCCTGGACGGGACCGATTCCAATACCGCCGGAATAGTCCTGAACTATGCCGGCAAGATATCAGCCGCCTATAACGACAGGATACAAATGGAACAGGCCGGCAGGATAAATGGTCTTCCCGCGACGATCGGCGGGATTGAACTGGTAAGCCGCGCCTGGTTCAACGAAAACCTGGAAAGTCGTAATTTCTACATACCGGCGGTCATTGCCAACATCGTATTTATCATCACCATGCTGCTTTCCAGCATGGCGGTAGTGCGGGAAAAAGAAATAGGCACCATGGAGCAGATCATCGTCACCCCCATAAGGAAGAGCGAGTTCATCCTGGGCAAGACCGTACCTTTTGTCCTGATAGGCTTCATAGATGTTGCCCTCATAACAATTGTAGCCACATTCTGGTTCGGTGTACCCATACGGGGAAGCATTGCACTGCTGTTCGGCGCCACGGCCTTGTTTCTCATGAGCAGCCTCGGATTCGGACTCTTCATCTCCACCATCAGCAGGACGCAACAGCAGGCCATGATGAGCGCCTTTTTCTTCATCTTTCCGGCCATGCTCCTGTCCGGGTTTGCCTTTCCCATCGAAAACATGCCGCAACCGGTGCAGTGGCTCACCTATCTCAACCCGCTCCGTTATTATCTGGTTATTATTCGCGGCATTTTCCTGAAGGGGGTGGGAATGGTAATACTGTGGCCGCAGTTCTTCGCTCTCTTCGTTCTGGGTTTGATTATCCTCTTTTTTGCAGTGAACCGGTTCAGGAAAACATTGTAGGAAGGTTAATGTACTTTATACCGGGGTCGATAGTTGCTAATCAGCCATCTAGTCCGGAAAGTGGAAGAGAATGCGTCACGCCCCACCCTGCATTCCGCCAGCCGTGATTAGGTAATCGAGTGAAAGCCCCGGTCATCCGCTCCAGACAAAAATCGGAGTTCGTCGGTTGTTTTCACATCATTCGGAAAACTCAAAAGAACGATAAAATAGCTGCTCAGGAGCATTGTACATCACTTATTATATAATATAATACACAATGATCGGCTTGCGTCTTTCATTACGATAGTGCAGCTTGTATGAGTTTGCAATGGAAGCCCGCAATTTCATGTAATTACAAGGAATACAATGCCAGGTAATCAGTTTCGGGAGGAGCAGGATCATGACGCCACGAAAAATAATAATCGTCGAGGGAAGCCCGCGGAAAAACGGAAACAGTACCATTCTGGCCCAACAGGTTGTTGCCGGTGCGAAGAGTTCAGGGGCCGAAGTGGAGACCCTGTACCTGCAGGGCATGTATATCCTCCCCTGTACTGCATGCGAAGCATGCCAGGAATCCCTCTCTGCGGACTGCATCATTGATGACGACATGAAGGAGATATATCCTTTGCTGCGAACGGCGGACGCCATTGTTTATGCAAGCCCCGTTTACTGGTTCAACGTTTCCGCCCAGATCAAACTCTTCATTGACCGTTGCTACGCACTCATCTGCGCAGGGACTCATCCGGCAACAGGGGGAGAAGAACCGGTCTACAGTGTGGAATCCGCCCTGGCCGGCAAGAATATCGGGATTGTGCTCACGTACGGAGACAAGGACCCTTTCGCCTCCGGCGCCGTCAACGCCATCAGATCCTACCAGGACATGTTCCGCTTCGCCGGCGCGGAGATCGTGGATATGGTCTACGGTAGCGCCATGGAACCGGGGGAAGTGTCCGGCAACGACGAGCTGATGAAACAGGCCTTCGACCTGGGGAGAAGACTTGCTACTGTCTGCTAATCCGTCCTGATGTACAAACGGTAAATTTGTGAGAGATGAAGAACCACAGCTCGTTCTTGAAGTAGCCGACTTCTGCGCTTTCTTCACTCCCCGGTTGCAAGACGATTCCTTTTACCGTTTCTCCATCAACTTCGAGCACCCGTATTCGTACGGGCTCGAGACCTCCATACATATACCCGTAATTCAAGCCGACATGAAAATCGCTTACCAGAACATCACCCTTTTTCACTTCACTGTTATGTATCACTTTCTTTATGCCGGGGAAAATTTCGTTCAAGGTTTCAAGCCTCGTGATAATCCTTGTGTAGCAATTGGCAAACCCATTCCACAAGGGATGCCCGCAGTCGTATAATTCAGCTCTTTCCACAGCCCTGAGGGTCATTTTCACGATATTTTCGGAAGCTATGCATCTCAACTGAGCCAGGGAACATTGAGACAGCAGCCTCCCTGAATTTCTAACGATTCCTTTTCTCACCGGAAGTTGAAAGTTGCTTATTCCTATTTTTCTCATCAGCAAACTCCTTCATATTCTGTGGATTTTGTTTATATAATCTTTTATATAACGCTTATCAAAAAACGGGCGCCCCTTCGTGTGAGGGCGCCCGTACAAGGAAACGCACAAGGCATGGAAATGGAGGCGTTTCCTGGGAGAACGTTTAGCCTTCAGTCTTTAGAAGTTCCAGAATTCGTCGATCTCCGCGTCGCTGAAATCCCATACAGCGTTGTGCGGCGGAATTGCTTCTTCGAAAAATTCCGGCAGACGGTCGTGCTTATTGGTAAATCCTGCCGCTATGTTGAAATTGTGTTCGGTCTTGAGGACATACTTGCCGAACTCCACAACGC
This sequence comes from Geobacteraceae bacterium, assembly GCA_017861285.1. Classification (GTDB taxonomy): domain Bacteria; phylum Desulfobacterota; class Desulfuromonadia; order Geobacterales; family Geobacteraceae; genus CAIWTU01. The sequence goes on from JAGFXO010000098.1 coordinate 4,689, forward strand.
CTTCTGCGGTAAGGTTCGTACCGTAGCGGGCATTGATCATTTCATAGATAGCCGTAAAGCATTCAGGAATATCCAGGGCCGGGAAGGCTACGAAGATACAGAGGCCGGTGCTGTCAACAGCCGCGGTGGCAATCTGCAAATTTCTGGACAGTTCGACCTGGCCTTCTTTTGAGAGCGGATCAACGTAACCGCCGACTTTCAGAATATTGGTCGCAATGGTATACCCGGATGTATGGTCGGCTCCCATGGTGGTTGTCGCATAGGTGATGCCGATACCTTTTACAGCCCTCGGATCATAAGCCGGGATACCCTGGTTCTTGACAACAGGAATTCTGGTCAGGCCATAGGTCCTGCCGACCGAACCGGCACCGTTGCCGAGGATGCGGCCGAGCGGGGTGCCGTTACGTACTTCAACATCCAGCAGCCTGATTGTTTCCTTGCCGTCACCCCATGGGAGAATACCGGCTTCCATGGCAACATTGATGATTACCGCGCCTTCAATGGAGTCTATTCCTATATCATCCATGATGCGGTCACAGACTGCTATATCGTCAAGGCTTTCGATAAGGCTGTTGGCGCCGAAGCCCCAGACTGTTTCATACTCGAAACCGGAAGTCACATAATTGCCGTCAGCGTCGTTGTATATCTGGGAGCATTTGATAATGCAGCCGGCATGGCAGCCATGGCTCGGATTGCCCTTGCGCGCTACGATAACATCATGCATGGTCTCGCCGCAGATCTTTTCCGCGTGGTCGCAACGGCCAAAACGGAAGTTTTTGGTCGGCAGGCCGCCGGCCTCGTTAAGGATATTGATCAGAACGTTGGTTCCGTACGTGGGCAGGCCCTGGCCGCTGACCGGGTGGTCGAGAAGCGCCTTGGCAAAAATGCGGGCCTGTGTCTTGAATTTTTCGGGGTCGGCAAGCTTTACGCCCGGTCCGCCTGCGTCATCAATGGTGATGTACTTTATCTTCTTGGAGCCCATGACTGCTCCGCCGCCGCCGCGTCCATGGCTTCTGATGTTGCCGTCGGGATCTTTTACGGAGATATTGGCGGCTGCCATTTTGAATTCACCGGCAGGGCCGATGGCTAGAACGCCAATTTTTTTGCCCAGTTTCTCACCGATGGCGTTGAACAGCTCATAGTTCCCCTTGCCGACATATTCGGAGTCTTCCTTGATGGTGGCACCGTCGTTGTTGATGTGGATGCTGTACCACTTGTCTTCTTTCGGCATCCCTTCGATGATGACTGCCTTGACGCCGAGCCTTTCCAGGTTCTGGGCAGCGGTGCCGCCGGCATTGCTCTCCTTGATACCACCGGTGAGCGGGCTCTTGAAGCCGGCAGAGAGGCGTCCGGAGTTGGCGGCCGCGGTGGCGGTCAAAAGACCCGGTGCAAATACCAGTTTGTTGTACTTGCCGAGCGGTTCACAGGTGGGTGGAACTTCCTGGGCCACAACGGTTGAAGTCAAGGCACGGCCACCGAGTGCCGCCCACTCCGCCGGAACTGCTTCAATGGCGGTTGTGAGGGTTGTCATGTTAATGCGAATAATCTTTTCTCCCATTTTTTCCTCCTGTTTTGGTTATCTCCCTTCCATCCCGTTATTGGAATGAAAACCGATTACGTAACAGTCTCGAGGACCTTTCGGCCAGGCGGAAAGAACCCCGTAAATTTCCGGTTCCCGCAGTGCAATATACGGTTTAAAATATAAGGCATGTGTGGTATGAATAACAGATGCAAAATTTGACTTAAATGACCAGTACAGTTTGCAATACCACCAACTGTATCGTAAAAAAATTGCCGTAATTGTATACGGCAAAACAATATCATTCATTGAAAGGCCTTTAATGGACAAAAAAAACCATCCTGAAACAGGCGATCCGTATATCTACGAAAAAATCGCCGGCCGAATAGAACGTCATATAAAAAAAGGAACGTATCGCTCCGGAGAACGGATACCGTCGGTCAGGAGCCTGAGCCTCCAGATGAAGGTCAGCATCTCTACCGTCCTGAAGGCATATTTTTCCCTCGAAAACCGGGGGTTCATCGAAGCGCGTCCGCAGTCAGGCTATTACGTGCGCCATCAGGTCCCCCAAGTGTCCGCGGAACCGGAAACTCACCACTCTCCTGCGGCTCCCACGCGCGTAAGCATCAATGATCTGGTCATGATGGTCATGCGTGACGCCCGGAATCCCGACCTGGTCCCGCTTGGGCTTGCCGCACCGAATCCCGAGTCTCTTCCCACGGACAAGCTGAATCGCATCCTTTCAAGTGTCGCCCGACGCTACAAAAACCAGGGGATTTCCTACGATTTTCCTCCAGGGTGCGAGAAACTGAGAGTACAATTGGCCCAGCGTTCCATGACGGCCGGCTGTTCCATCACCCCCAATCAGATCGTCATAACCAGCGGCTGCCTGGAGGCGGTCATGCTTTCCCTGCGCGCGGTGTGCCGTCCGGGGGACACCGTCGCAATCGAGACACCCATATTCTACAACCTGCTCCAGGTAATCGAAATGCTCGACCTCAAGGCGCTGGAGATCCCCACACATCCGCAGAACGGCATAAGCCTTTCAGCCCTGAGGTATGCACTCGAACACAATCCGGTTCACGCCTGTCTCGTCATTCCCAACTACAACAATCCTTTCGGAAGCTGCATGGCGGATGAGAGAAAGAAGGAACTGGTCATGCTTCTGGCGGCCTACGGCATACCTCTCATAGAAAATGACGTGTACGGGGATCTCGGTTTTTCGTATCACAGGCCGACGGTTGCCAAGCGGTATGACAAAAAGGGGCTGGTAAT
>JAGFXO010000219.1 GCA_017861285.1 Geobacteraceae bacterium
GCCCAGGGAAATTACCCCAACGTGGGCCGTGCGCTTCTGTTGGGCGACTTCAAAAGCGCTGTGGACGGCATTCTTGGTTCTCCGCAATCCGTTCAGGATGAGCGATGGAGGAATGCCATCGTTGCATACCGGCAGGGTGACCTTCAAAAAAGCCTCGAATGGATGCCGGGTTTCTGTCGGACAGAAAGAGATGTCCTGCTGAGGCTGATAAAACACCCGGAGGCATTTGACAAGGCACTGTATGCCATAAATCCCAGATTGCGAAAGCTCTACCTTTCGGCGTACCAGTCTTCCCTGTTTGACCGGGTGCTTGAAGAGAGACTCGATGAGTTTGACAAAGTTGTGGATGGTGACCTGGCCTATAAGCATGCCAATGGGGCCTGCTTCCTGGTAGCGGATGCCATGTCGGAAGCCGCAAGGGTGATAAGTTTCGAAATATCTCCGAGCGGACCCCTGTTCGGTTGCAAGATGAAGCTTCCCGAAGGCCAACCGTTGCGGTTGGAAGAAAAAGTGCTCGGGGATGAGGGAGTTGCGCTGAAACAATTCGATCTGCCGGGGGGGCTGCGCATGGAAGGGGAACGCCGTCCCCTGCGCGTCCAGATCACGGAGTCTTCAGTGGTGATGGAAGGGACGTCGCTTGTTCTTGAGTTTTCGCTGGTGCGTGGTGCTTACGCTACTTCGGTGCTTCGTGAGATCATGAAATCCTCGAAATGACAAAAACGGCAATAGCCGAAGATAATTGAATTTTTACTCAAGGATTTATAGCGCAGCGAAGATTCGGCGGATATTTTATTTCTTGACAATTATAAAACATTATTCTATCTCTTTTTAAGACGCTTTTCTCCCATTGTTATTGATGTTACGAGCGTTTTCCCGGCGCTGATGTCTATGTTTCACGATAGAGTCATCTCCCAATAAAACAGGAAGTATATGTTTATTTCTACCGAAATGGTAGGGTGATGCATGAATCCCTGTTTGTAAACCCGCGGTGAAATCGGTAATAAATCTTGTGAACTTTCTGGCGGTATTATGGCGAAAAAGGAAAAATCCGAATATCTGATACAATCAGTTTCGCATGCACTCGACCTTCTGGAACAGTTCCATGATGAAGTGGACGAACTGGGTGTAACCGAGTTGAGCAAACGGCTCAAGCTCCATAAGAATAACGTCTTCAGGCTCCTGGCAACCCTTGAATCTCGAGGATACATCGATCAGAACAGGGTGACGGAGAACTACCGTCTGGGGCTGAAAACACTTGAGTTGGGCCAGACTTTCGTAAAGCAGATGGGACTGCTCCGTCAATCCAGACCTGTGCTGGAATGGATGGTGAAGGAATGCAACGAAACATCGTATATCGCCATTTTAAAAGACTTTGACATAATATATCTCGATGCGGTCGAGACCGACCTGACGGTTCGCGTTGTAACCCGCGTGGGTTCGAGACTCCCCGCCTATTGCAGTGCCGCCGGGAAAGCACAGCTTGCTTATCTGAGCGAGGAGGAACTGGAGAGCTATTTCGCCGGCAAGGAACTGAAGCGGTATACCCAGCATACTATTACTGGAATTGAGGAATTGAAAAAGGAATTGAAAAAGATCACGGAGCAGGGATATGCCATAGACAATGAAGAACTGGATACCGGCGTCCGTTGCGTGGGGACCCCAATCCGCGATTACACCAGAAGGATTGTCGGCGCCGTAAGCATATCCGGGCCGTCGATGAGGCTGGCCCCTGAGCGGATAGAAAAGGAACTGGTGCCCCTGGCCAAAAAAGCGGCAGATGAAATATCCATGAAACTTGGCTACCATAAGTAAGCTATGGTTGAAAGGCCGATGAACGCTCAACTGACACCTAAACCCTAAACCCTAAACCCTAAACCCTAAACCCTAAACCCCAGTCCTGTTTCTTCGGGCGTCCCGCTGTTGTCGATCAGCACATGTGCGCATTTCATTTTCTCATCCATCGGCATCTGTGCCGAGATTTTCCGCAACGCCTCCTCTCTGCCTATTTTATCCCGATTCATCAGCCTTTCCAACTGGGTGCCTTCGTCCACATGGACAACCCAGATCTCATCGACTGATGACGACAGACCCGCTTCCAGCAGCAGCGGCACCATGTAGAAAACGGCCTGGGTTCCCCTCCTTCGTTCTGCCTCGATTCTATCCCTGGCTAATTGCTTGATTGCCGGGTGGGTAATCTGCTCCAGCCGTTTGCGGGCCTCAGTATCGGCGAAAACGATCCCACCAAGCGCTCTCCGGTCAAGGGTACCATCAGGCTGCAGCACTTTTTCGCCGAAAAATCCTACAATTTCCCGATACGGCCCGGTGCCGGGCTTTACCACTTCGCGGGCCAGTTGGTCCGCATCAATTACGACTGCTCCCAATTCCTCGAGTATTTCCGAAACGAGGCTCTTGCCCGATGCAATTCCTCCGGTGAGTCCTATGATTCTCATCGATTCTCCCCTCCCCCCAGTACACAAATCGTGAAATTCTACCATAGTTTCAAGGATTATGAATATTTTTGCAATTCGGTTACCGGAACTGTTCGGTTCCCGTATTAAAAAACCGTAGCCGCGATATTGACAGGTGGGCAAAAGGGGGTATTAGTTAATTTATATGTAGAAATGGTTTTAGTGCAGGGTGTTTTTTTGTCTGCCATTCTGTTTGTGATGAAATGCTGATTTACGTCGTAACATTTAACTTGTTGCACGGAAAATCACAAGTTATTGAAAGGAGGGCCACTTGATGGGAAGCAAAGGGTATTTCCTGCTGCTGCTGTATATGGGGCTTCTTCTGCCTCTGCCATGCGGGGCCGTGGATATACACGGGAGAAGCTCCACCCAGGTTCTCTGGTTTATCAACGATTTCAATAATCATCGCCAGGTCGACATAGCCCAATATATCATGCTGAACGTCACCAAAATCGACAAGGAGGAGAAATTTTCCATCTACGGTTATGGCCGGGGCGTCCAGGACCTCAACAATGGCGAGGGAACAAGCGGAAGGCTTTACTATCTCTACGGAGAGTACCGCGACCTGTTCGACAAGGCCGACATCCGCATCGGCCGCCAGTTTGTCAACATCTCGGCGGGTTCCGCCATCATCGATGGCATTCATACCAATCTGAAAAACATCGGCCCGGTGGGGTTTACGACCTTCGGCGGCCGGGATGTGGTGTTCGGGGTGGACGGGGAGATAAGCCATGAGGGGAATTATGTAGTGGGTCTCTCTGCCTACCTCCTGGAATTCCGAAAGACACAGCTGGATGTCAGCTGGTTTCGAAAATGGGATAGCGGAGATGTTGCGCAGGATATCGTAGGTGGGAGTTTCAACCAGTACCTGTTCAATAATATCAGGCTCTATGCGAATGCCCGCTATGATCTCATCGCGGAAGTCTTCAATGAAGTTCTTACCGGAGTCAAGTATTTCCCCACCGCAAACCTCATATTCACCGGTGAATGGTACCAGAGTTATCCTACCTTCGACGCGACCGACATATTTTCGGTTTTTGCGGTAAACCGCTACCAGGAATGGGTGTTCCGGGGCGACTGCACGATCAACGATTATGTGGGACTCCACGCAGGATATACCCGTCAGAGTTTCGGCGACGGAGAGGATGGAAATCTGGTCGAAGCAGGTGTACTGCTGCATCCCATCGAAAATCTGTCGCTCGATCTTTCCTATGATTGGCAGCATGGCTATGGGGGGAGGGTCGACGGCTTCATCATCGATGCGAGCTATGATGCCAGCAAGGAGGTCCAGTTTGGGGCGGGGATGGCGTACGATGTTTACAAGCGGGATTTTTACCCGAGTTCGACGGGCAATGAAACCGCACAAAGATACTGGATCGGGGGAAAATATAAATTTGCCAAGAACATGAGTGCGTATTTGCGCATCGATGACCTCGAGACCGACGCCCGTAACAGCAGTGATGTCCAGGGTCGATTCATTTTCAACTATGATTTTTAGAAAGGGGGGAGAGCTTTGAAAAAATGGTTTTTTGCCTTCATGTTTCTTGCACTGACTGCTCTGGTAGCCCAATTGGCCGTTGCCCAGAAGAACGCGGAAAGTGAGCCCCAAAAAGAGGCCAAAAAAGAGGTTAAAAAGGAATCGGCACGTGAATCCCACAAGGATTATGCGGACATGAAAATCGCCGACTGCAGCAGCTGCCACAAAAGTGAAGGGGTCGCTCCCAATCACGATGCCGACTGGGTGCGCGGGCACCGTGTCATGGCAAGAGACGGGCAGAAGAACTGTGCGGACTGCCATGACCAGTCCTTCTGTCTCGACTGTCACCAGGGAGGCGGAATCGATGCAAAGCTCTCGACTCAGAATTACCGCGCCGATTATGTCCCCAAGAGCCATCGCGCCGATTTCCTGGAAATTCACCCCCTCAAGGCCCAGAACAACCCGCAGACCTGCTACCGCTGCCATGACAAGAAATACTGCAGCCAGTG
>JAGFXO010000220.1 GCA_017861285.1 Geobacteraceae bacterium
CGGGAAAACGATCTGCGAACTGTGGAATTATGCGTTCAGGGGAGATGACAGTTTCCCGATCATCGAGGAGCTGATGAAGAAAAAGTTTCCGGGGGTAAACTTCATCAGCTACAAAGAGTTTGGCAATATTCATGATCCTTCCGAAGAAACTGAAAGGATGGCCGAGCTGCCGGGCAAACTCGAGAAGTTCAAGTGCGATGCGGTCATTGCCGGAAACGGCGGTTGAGGGACCTGCGCGCCCGCAGTTACGCGGGCATCGCTTGTTGCAGAGAATCTCGGCATCCCGGCGGTAACGGTTGCCATCCTGGGTTTCACCCTGATGGTGAAAATGGTCGCTAAAAACGCAGGGTACCCGGACCTGCGCGTTGCCGAGTACCCCCGCACCATCGCTCTTGACGATGTGCCCACCCTGCGGAAGAACATCGAGCAGGTGCTCTTCCCTCGAATCATCAAGGCACTGACGGAGCCGGCCAAAAGTTCGCCCGCAAAAAAGGACCTCGAACCGAACGACAAGGACATCGTGTTCAAGGGGAATCTGGAGCAAGTCAACGCGTTCTTTTATCAAAAACAATGGGCCGACGGGCTGCCGATTGTCCCTCCGACGATAGAGAAGGTCAACCAATTTTTGAAATACACCGACCGCTCTCCTGAAGATGTGATCGGTGTTCTTCCACCCCGCATGGGAGCAGCCACGGTGTGGAAAGTGGCGGTCAATGGCGTGATGTCAGGATGCCGGCCCGAGTACATGCCTGTCCTGCTGGCCATCGCTGAAGTCGTGGCGGATCCCCAGTACAGTATCAAGGACGCAGGAGCCACGCCGGGTTGGGAAGCCATCATTATGCTTAACGGCCCCCTTCGTGATCAACTCGGTTTCAACTACAAGGTCGGCCACCAGCGTCCCGGAACGCAAGCCAATATCTCCATGGGCCGCTTTTATCGGATGCTTGTCCGTAATGTCGCAGGATCCCTGCCGGGGACAATGGATATGTCCACCCACGGCCAGATGTTCAGGGCAGTCGCTCCGGAGAATGATCAGGTTTGCAGAGAGATTGGATGGAAAACACTCAGCGAGGAACAGGGCTTCAAACCGGAAGAAAACGTGGTCACGATAACTTCCGGCAGAGCCATGAGCGAACCTTTCCAGTCCACCGGAGACAAAGCGGAGCAGCATCTCGACTACTTTACCGACTGGGTGCAGCGCATGGTCGAGCCTTACGAGGCAATGCGCAGGTATAAGGAAACGCACGTCCTTTTCGTGACCCCCGTGGTCGCTAAGCTCCTTGCAGGCCAAGGCTACTCAAAGGAAAAGGTAAATGAGTATATTAAAGATCACGCGAAGGTCACCGCGAGCTATTTTGAACTGGGGGCTTCCCGCTTCAACAACTGGAAGCCTTACAGTCTTTGTGATGCTGTCAAGAAAGGCGAGTTGCCCGGGGCCTGGTGCGAATCAGACGATCCCAACCGGATGGTTCCGTTGCTGAGCCCTGAAGCCCGGATCGTGGTTTTCGTCACGGGCGATCCGACCCGAAACAGGAATCTCCTCTTCAGAGAGAATTACACACAGGGGTCCTTGACCAGCAAAGCGATCAAACTGCCGGTCCATTGGGATAAACTGATGAAGGAGTTAGGCAAGTAATTCTGAGATCGAGTTCGCTTCGAAAATCAGCGCGGCCCGAAGTGAGGTGCTCATCAGCATATTCGATCATTGAAGAACAACCTCATCTCCCTCAACCAGGAGGTTGACCCCAAATTCTCTGGAAGAATTCTCCAGATACTCGATTATTTCCCGGCCATAACTATCTGTCGGCGGCACGATCCGGGGCTCAGCCTGATCATTGGCCGTGGCCGGTCTGAACGATACCCTCTGCAATTTCTTGTCGACGATCTCACACTTCACCATGATCGAATTACGGCTCTCGTTCGTTTTGTGGGCGCCTTTCCCCAGCGGGGACGTGTCATACAGCTGCTTGGTAATCTGAAGATACGGATCATTGGGGTCCTTGCCTGACTGGAACGCAAAATTGCCCAACCCGAAGAAGATATACTTGCCCTTGTATTTCGCGATCGGGTTGAGACGATGGGTATGGTGTCCGAGGATCAGATCTGCCCCCGCATCTATCATGCGATGACCGGCTTCGATCTGGTACATGGCTGCCTCCGACTTATGATGGACTCCCCAGTGGATTGACACCACCACAATATCTGCCATCCGGCGAGCGCCGGCGATGTCGTTCTCAACCGCAAGCATGTCATCAAGAACAGGAAGGGTCCATATTTTGGCGGGGGTTCCCGGCTGCCAGTCCAATTGTTCGTAGAAGGTCTTTACCTGGAGGGGCGCCATGCCCGGATGGTCTTCTCGGGCTATCCACTCCGGTTTAATGATAGAGTTGTATCCCAGAAAAGCCAGTCGTGTGCCGTCGATCTCGAATAGGGCAGGGGTTCTCGCTTCCTTGATGTCTCGGCCGCCGCCGATCGTCTTGATCTCATTCTGCCGGAAAATATCCAACGTGTCGCAAAAAGCATCCGGACCATAGTCCATGGTATGGTTACCCGCAATAGAAACGACTTTGATGCCGGCGTGTGCGATGGCCGGGACATTGCGCGGGTGCGCCCGGAACCCTCCCCATCCGCGATTGTCTGCACGCTGGCCCCTTTCGGGGAACACTCACACTGTGCAAATGTAATATCACCCTGCCTCAGAGCAGGTGCCACCTGAGCTAATAACGACTCCGGATTATCCCGGTTGCCTCCTTCATGCTTCATTGCAGAATTCCATATCCAGCAGATTCACCCTTGAACAGAATGCGTAATTATGGGCCACATTCTTGTATTTTTCAACCAACGTGTGCCGGTGGGTTGGCACCTTAATCGTTTTTGGTGAGCCGTGTTTCTGGTCTCCGTGCGTGCCGGGAAGGCCGCACGACATCTCCCGCCTTGACAATCCCATCTTGAGCCGTTTAATGTGTGCGCTATGAAGGATGCCCCTCCCTCTCCTCTTCCCGCCGGACTCGGCAGGCTCTTCTACGGCTGGTGGATCGTCGCGGCCTGCTTCCTGATCAGCCTCTACGTCGCCGCGGTCATCTACTACAGTTTTACCGCCTTTTTCGATCCGCTCGTGAAGGAATTCGGCTGGAGCTACACCCAGATCTCGTTCGCCATGAGCCTGCGGGGGCTGGAGATGAGCGTCCTGGCCCCGGTCGTGGGCTTCCTCGTCGACCGCTACGGGCCACGGCGGCTCTGCCTCTTGGGGATCTTCACGATCGGCGTCGGCTTTCTCCTGTTGAGCCTGACGCGGACACTCTGGATGTTCTACACGGGTATCGTCCTGATCGCCTTCGGCGGCGGCGGCTGCACAGGCGTCGTCATGATGAACGTCGTCAGCAACTGGTTCCAGAGACGGATCGGCTTGGCGCTCGGCGTCATGCACGCCGGCGTCGGGGCTTGCGGCCTGTTGATTCCCGTTGTGGTCTGGCTGATCGACACCTACGGCTGGCGGTCGACCGTCGTGGTCCTCGGCATTGGCACATGGATCATCTGCATTCCTCTTGCCCTGGTCATCCGTGACCGGCCCGAGCAGTACGGTCTCCACCCCGACGGCGACACCGCACCTGGTTCCCTGCAGGGCGATACCCGCAGGGAAGAGAGAGCGGCAGTGCCGATTCGATTCGCTGAGGCCATCCGGCACAGGGCGTTTCTGTTCATCGCCCTGAGCGAAGGGATCCGGATGATGGCCCTGGGCGCCGTGATGAACCATATCATGCCCTACTTGAACATCCTGCATGTCCCGCGGTCGACCGCGGGGCTGATCGCAGGCGGCCTGCCCGTCTTCAGCATGCTGGGCAGGTTCGGTTTCGGCTGGCTCGGCGATCTCTTCGACAGGCGCCTGGCTGGTGCTGTCGCCTCCGGCCTGATGACCGTGGGGATGTTCCTGCTGTGC
>JAGFXO010000031.1 GCA_017861285.1 Geobacteraceae bacterium
GCCTCCCTGATCCCGGGGATATCCGTGGCAACGACCGGAAGGCCGGCGGCCATGGCCTCGAGAACCGCATTCGGAACCCCTTCGCTCCGGGAACTGTATGCAAAAAGGTCAACGGCATCCAGCAATCCATCAACATCATCAACCTTGCCGAGAAATCTCACCTGATCAAAAATACCCAATTCTTCGCACAGATGATGCAGAACCTTCTCGGTGCCGTCAAAGCGTCCGGCAAGGACAAGCACTGCCCGGGAATCTCCGGACCTGTCCAGCACCTCGCGCCAGGCTTTCAGCAGAGTGACATGGTCCTTGTGCCTGCTTAAATTTGCCACCATGCATGCAGCAAAAGAATCGGGGGCAAGCCCCAGCTGCTTTCGCCATGCAGTACGGCCAGCAATCGGATTCCGGGCAGGGATTCCATTGCGAATCATCTGAATGGCTTCGGGGCCGAAACCATAGTTTCTGACGAGGAAGTCTTTACCTCCCTTGGAATTGGATATAAAGCAATGAGGGCGTTTCACGGCAAAACGATGCAAAGGGCCCCGGTTGAGCAAAAGGCCCTCATCAGCCTGGTTCCAGACGCAGAGCCGTGCTCCGGCAAGCTTCCAGACGAGGGCGCAGACAATATTGGGAACACACGTATACGAAATAAGAATGTCAGGGCGCTGTTCTCTCATCCGGGCAACAAATTCGAAGAAATGGCTTACTCCCCGCCGTAAACCCCAATGGAATCGAATCCCCTGCCAGGGAATGCCGTATTGGTCACACAGGTCCGCCAATCTTCCCGGCCTCTGATCGAGACCCCAGATGCGTACGTCCGACCTGCACCTGTTTTTCAGGAAATCTGCAAGCAGCACCCCCTGCCGCTCGGCCCCGCCAAGATCGAAACTGCCGAAAACAAAAAGTATCTTCATGCCTTGCAGAGCGGTATACCTGTTTACTGTATCTTCACTGGACAAACTGTTCATTCTTTATCCCGGACGCATTACCAGAACTTCGGGTACACTATTGCCCTGGTGAGCATGTTGGCGGCCCTGAAAAGGGGCCGATACAGATAACATGACCCATGGGCGGCAAACCAGTACGATATGCACGATGCGATTGCCGCACCCATGCCGCCATACCGTGGTATCAGGATCAGATTGAGGAGAACATTCGACACCGCTCCGGTAAAGACCGCAAAAAGGAGGGTCCGTGACTTGTTCATGGCCAGAAGATATGCATTGCGCGCCACTCCCAGGTTGGCAAACAGCCCTGCCCACACCAAAACCGCGAGCATCGGCCCGGCAGCTGTATAGGCCGGGCCGAACAGCACATTGATGACCCATCCGGCCAGGAATGCCATCGGCACGGCTACCGCGTATCCCATGAACGCCAGCAGGTTATACAATTTCTGCAGCTTTCCGTAAAACATCTCATCACTCGTCTCCCTCGAATGAACGATATCGGGAAAAACGGAAGAGACTATTGCGGTGGGGATAAAGTACCAGATTTCAGCAACCCGCACCGCTGCCGCGTATATGCCCACCTCCCGGTCCCCGGCCATCTGCCCGAGCATGACCTGGTCAATCCGCAGGTAGACCATGAAAATAATCCCGGAAAGCACCATGGGGAAGCACTCCTTGAGGAGTTTTCTTACCAATTCGAGTCTTACTTTCCAGCGGTATGGCTGCCGGCCATGCAAGCGGTACACAAGAATAAGCCCGACTGCGCCCAGCAGGACCTCGAAAAGATTTGCACAGGCAAATGCGATGAGGGAAGCATTGAGCAGGATCAGAAAAATCTTTGCGATGGTAACCGCGAGAAAGGCGCCGTTTTTTGCGAAAACGACATACTTTGATCTCACTTGCGACTGAAACCAGAGATCTATAACGTCAACTGCATGAAAAAACAGACCGATACCGGCGATGGCGACAAGCACGTGGGTTAAGGGTTCCCCCGGACGCATCACGAAAATAGCGCCTGTCGCCATAAAAAAGGCCGCTACCCCCGCAATGAGCCGCAGCAAAAAGGTAGTCCCGAGAATATCTCCCGAATTGGAAGGATTTCTCACGAGTTCCCGGACGATTATGGCTTCAAGGCCCAGTAGTGATATTGCGGAAAAAAGGGTAACGTAGGAGCCGGAAAAACTGAGCAGGCCGAACTGTGATGGGCCCAGGTAGCGGGCCACCCAGATTCCTACAATCAGTCCGGCCCCCATGCGGATGATCTTGTCGGCGAAGAGCCATCCGGTATTGCTGACAATTTTCTGCAAATTCCGGCGCCCTTCAAGCCTTCTCTTGACGCTCGAAGGAAGAAACCTGCTCCACGAAAGGTTCATCTATTCTCCAGGTTCCATGCGTCCGCGCTTCGGACACCAATTACATAGCAGATTTAAAACGATTTGTTTCCGGGAATGCTGCAAGCATTGCCAAACCCCTTCGCGCAATCATCGGCACGTAATGATTCCGGTCAGCCGCGCAGGCTCGAATGCCTTTTCAGTAACATAGCTTTGGGATTGGACGGTATACCCGCCGGGACATATTTTTCTCGCTTCATGATTCCATTCCTGTTCGAGCCTGCTGGAATTCAGCATGTCCATCGTTCCATTATCTTTCAATTCTATTTCAAATGCGTTGTTTCCCAACGGCTTGCATACGGATTTACCCGCGCAGCCCGAAAAAATCAGAAGGGACATTACAAGCAAAAGCCTTATCATCATACTGGTATTCTCCTTTTCACTGTATTACAGGCATGGTTTATGGAATTGTCGCAAAGGGTCTCATCGGGAGCGGAATCTCCCTACGCATGACCGGAAACAACCCGGTACATATCCGCCAACTGTCTCCCCCTGGCCTGCCAGGAATGCTCCCGTTCGGCCTTCTCACGGACCCTTGTTGCCAACTCCGCCCGACGCTGCCCGTCCATCGCCAGCTCTTCCAGCAAGGCGGCGAAATCGGCGGCATCCGCGTACTTTGCATACATTCCCGTGTCCCCGAGTATCTCCCGGTTGACCGGGGTGTCGAACGCCAGTGTCGGCAGGCCGCAGGCCATATAATTGAAAAGCTTGCCGTTGGCTTCGGAGAGTGAGATCTTCGGCGACAGGGCGATATCCCCCGCGGAAAGGTACAAAGCCGCCCTGGTGTAATCGATTCTCCCGGTAAAGGTAACGAGATCGGCGACACCGGTTTCCACAGCCATCCTACGGTACTTTTCCTCGGGAAAACCCATTATGAGAAAATGAAGGGGGAGTCCCCTGTCCCTGACAATCCTCATGACTTCAAGAAGGATGTCCAACCCCTGATACGCATTGAGAACCCCGAGAAATACCGCAACAAGCTTATCCCCGGGAAGGTTCAATGCCTTTCGTGCCTCTTCTTTCGGGTGCGGGCGGAATTCATCGCAGTTAACGCCGTCCATGAGACTTCGTACCCCGTCAGGTTCCAGCCCCCATTTTTTAACCAATTCGGCTCTGCCGCACCCGGAACTGGTAATGATGAAATCGGCGTTGCGATTGATAACTCGTTCCAGGGCTCGAAAAATCCTGAAAGGAATCGAACCTGGTGTTATAAACCCATGGTCGACGATTTCCGTTGTAAGACTCCCCTGAAAATCGAATACGAGCGGTACCTTGAAAATTTTCTTCAAAAAAACACCAAGGAAGGCACCTTCATGCAGATGGGCATGGAGAATGTGTGGTCTGAACTCCTTGGCAACGGCACTGGCCTTGATAAACAGGAGGATATCCAGGTACGGCTTGTGCCAGGAAGGGCCGGCGGCAAGTTTTCTGTACCAGGGGATCTTCGGTATTCTGCAGGTCCGGATACCCGGCATGTCACGCCCCAGGTGGTAGGTGACGATACGGACATCATGGCCGATCTGCATCAGAGCGCGCGCCTCTTCATAAATTCTCACATGACAGCCCCTGTCGGCGAAGTAGGGTGTAGGGGCTATCATCAATACCTTGAGATTTGTTTCAGTCAAAATTCACTTTTTCCTTCACGACATAGATCGGTTTTCCTTGTGCCTCGTAATAGGTCCTGGCATTCAGTTCGCCGAGCAGGCCCAGGACGATGAATTGCACGCCGGAAAACAGAAGAAATGCGGTGAGAATAAGAAGGGGATTGCGATTCATGCTGGTGTGCTCGAAGATTTTCATGTAGAGAGTCGTCATCCCGCTGACAAGGGCTGCAAAAAGGGTATATACCCCCCATTTGCCGAAAAGCTGGATCGGCTTGGTGGAATAGCCGAGCAGAAATTTGACGGTCATAAGGTCCAGTATGACTCTCATGGTGCGGGAAATTCCGTATTTGCTCCGGCCGTGAAGCCTTTCATGGTGCCCGACCGCGATTTCCGCAACCCGCGCACCCACCTGCGTAGCCAGCGCTGGGACAAACCGGTGCATCTCCCCATACAGGTTGATCCCTTCGATGACCTCGCGGCGGTATGCTTTGAGGGTGCACCCGTAGTCGTGAAGCGTAACACCGGTCATTCGTGAAATGAGGAAATTCGCCATAATCGACGGAAGTCTGCGGTTGATGAAGGCATCCCGGCGTTCCCGGCGCCACCCGGAAACAACGTCGTAGCCTTCATGGATCTTCTCAATGAGCTTCGGGATGTCCTCCGGGTCATTCTGCAGGTCGCCGTCCATGGGCACAATCACCTTGCCGACGGCACTGTCGAAACCTGCCGCCATGGCGGCAGTCTGGCCGAAGTTGCGACGGAAACGAATAATTTTCACCCGATCATCCGTTTCGGCAATTTCCTTGAGCAGGGGAAAAGATCTATCCGTAGAGCCGTCATCCACAATGATCAGTTCATAGGCCAGATTGCTGCCGGATAGCGCCGCCGAAATCTTTTCATGCAGGCACCGGACATTTTCTTCCTCGTTATAAATGGGCACCACGATACTTAAATCCAAAAGCAACCCCTTGCTTGTGATGATTGTTTTCCTGTTTATTCACCGAACTCTTTTATGCGGCGCAGCGAAACCTCACCGTCCCGGGTGATTCCTTTTTTGAAACCGTATGTCAAGAGCTCCCAGAGTATCCCTGCCCCGTACACCAGATGGAGCACCGGGAAGAGACAGCAGAGCAGGGGGGCGAGAAGGAGTTTTCCCGCTCTCGCCGATTCCCGGAAAGCACAGAGGAAATCCATAATTAGGTAGCACAAAAGGGGCAGATAGTAAACAGGCTTGTCCACCAGGGGAAGCGAAACAAGATACAGCAGGAAAAAGACGGGGACAAAGCTTGCTGCACCGCTGACTCCGCCTATCATCGTCTGCCTGCCCCTCCCCCTCCCGTATCCGAAAAGCTGGCGAACGAAAGCACGAAAGGTTTTGCGCTGACTGCGGTACACGGCCAGTTCCGGATCATACAGAAGCCGCAGGCCGTTTTTTCTTATTCGGACCATTAGCTCGTTTTCTTCATTGGGGTACAGCCTTTCGTCAAAACCCCCGAAAGATTCGAAAACCTCTCTGCGCATGCTGAGATTGCAGAGTATCAGTTCATGGTCTCCGGTTTCGCGCAGTGTGCCGGACTGTCGATAGCGGTTGCACACACTGCCGCTTCCGAACCGGGAGGAAAGTGCAAGGCCGAAAGCCTGCTGAAGGCGTGTATCGGAGCGGGGAGTGAGAGAAGGCCCCCCAACGGCAGCAACGGCAGGGCTGTCATAATGAGGGACTGTCTTGCGAAGCGCCATGGGATCAATGATCGAGTCATCATCAAGAAAATAAAGGATTTCACCTGCGGCAGCAGCAGCAGCCCGGTTGCGCTGCCGGCTCGGGCATTTCCCTTCGGCAACGATAATCTCGACCGCACCGGCAGGATAGTCCAGATGGTGCAGTGCATCCAGGGCTTTTACTGCCCCCCCCGGCTTTACCGGGATGATGATTGATACTCTGGTAATTTTCATCGAACTGCAAAAGTCCTTTCTGTCTGCGGTAACGTCATGAAAAAAGGTCGATCATAGTAACGAAAAAAAACCGGGAAATCCCGGTTTTTCTGGAAATATCGCATCTGGTCCACTGGCGCCCTGTCCGGGCACTATCCCCCTCCGTAGCTGTGCAGACCCGACAGCAGCAGGTTGACACCAAGGTAGCAGAAGATTGTAGCGGCAAAACCGATGATGGAGAGAATCGCCGCCCGCCTGCCGACCCAGCCCCTGGTAATGCGGGCATGGAGAAAAGCGGCATAGATGAACCACACTATGAGAGACCAGGTTTCTTTCGGGTCCCAGCTCCAGTAGGAACCCCAGGCGTAATCAGCCCAGGCGGCTCCGGTAATGATGCCCAGGGTCAGCAGCGGAAAACCCAGCATGATGGCTTTGTAATTGAGATCATCGAGAAACTTTGTTGAAGGGAACAGGGACATGATCCCGCCGGATTTTGCATTGCCGTTGCCCACTTCATATTTCGATTTTATCAGGTACATAATGGAAACACCGCAGGCCACCGCAAATGCCGCATACCCTAGAAAGCAGGTAATCACGTGATACAGCAGCCAGTTGCTCTGAAGCGCGGGAACCAATGGCTCGATACCGCTGTTCAGGCCAAGCTGCGCCCAGGCCATGCCGAGAAAAGCGAATGGCACGACGAATGCGCCCACCGCCCTGTATTTGTATCGGAAATCGATCAGAACGTAGATGAATATGATGGTCCAGGCAAAGAATACGACTGATTCGTACAGGTTCGACAAGGGAGCATGGCCATGCCCGAGATCGTAAGACTCCTTCCAGCGCAGGCCGATTGCGGCGGTCTGTACGATCAAGCCGAAAGATGCGGCAATACTGCCTGCAAGGCCGATGGTCTTGTTCCTGCTCCCGAGAAAGGCAAAAAACACCACCATCGAGACAAGGTACGACAACGTTGCCACATTAAAAAGAAAGGAACTCGACATCCTTTATATCCTCCGCACTCCTATGAGTAATTGCCAGGCGTCGTGCACCGTACCGACGACGGAAGCACAGGGTGGAACACCTCACATCGCCTTCAGCTTATCCGTGAGCGTGTCGAAAAAGATCTGAAAGGCTGGCTGGTTCTTATTGGTGGCGCCTCCGATGGAGACCCGGCCGTTTTCAATCCGTACCCATATCCTTCTGTGGGACAGGAAAAATGCCATGAAAATTCCGGCAACCATGAGGCAGCACCCGAGCCAGACGATCCAGACTCCCGGGTCCTTGGCGACCTGAAGGCCGGTACGCCATTTCTGGTCCATACCGTCATAGGTGAAAGCGAGTTCCCCACCGCGCTGAAGGTCGAAATCGGGATAATTTTTCAGCAGGAGCAATATCTGCGTTTCGCCTGATTTCGGCATGACAGCCATTCTGACCGCCGGCCCGGAGAGCTGGGGAAAGAACGGTTTGATATCATCAGTATATTCAATCACCTGGAGGGAAGAACCTCCGGGCAGAGATACCCTCTCCCCGTGCCGGGCCGTGATTTTCCTGCCGGTTCCGTCTTTCCCGCTTCTGACGGTCAGGTGAAAAACAGGGTCATCCGCAGGGCTGTAGCTTGACTGGTAAAAGGTAATCCCCCGGTAGGTGAGGGGCGAATTTACGATCACCGGCCGCCGGTCAACAACCGTTCTGCCATTCTCGATTACGCTCAGAACGCTTTTATACTCCCGGGGGGAACCGTTGTCATAGTAGGAAATACTGAAACTCTCGCAGCGAACGGTGAAGCCGAGATCAATCGCCCGCGCGGCAATCTGCTCCGGGGTTTCCATCTGACCGGCGGAGGCCGTCCGTCTATACACGACAGAGGATTCGCTGCCCTCTTCGATGTTCACATACGCCTTGTATCCAAAGTACGAGCCGATCATGGCCCCGATAAAGATAATGATGATGCTGAAATGAAGGACATAGACGCCCAGGCGGCTGTAAAGGCTTTTCTGCGCGAACAGGTAGTACCTTCCTTCTCCGCCGGTAACCACCGGGGCGGCAAATTCCCGTGTAAGGAAAACCCCCAGCATGTCCCGCAGCTTCGCGGAACTGCCCGGCATCTTGCAGTGGCGCACCAGGGAGAGGGATTTTTCCATTTCTTCATCCATGGCCACGGTTGGTGCGGTGAATATCTTCCAGTCGCGCGGCAGCCTCTTCAGCGAGCAGGCGACCAGGTTGAGCGTAAGAAGATACAGCAGGAGAATGAACCACCAGGAATGGTACATGTCGAAGAAATCGAGGGCGTTGAAAAGCTGCACGGTCGCTTCACTATATATCTTTGCATACTGGGCGGGAGCGGCATTCTGGGGGACAACCGTACCGATAATGGATGCGGCGGACAGGCCTATCAGGAGAAAAATGGTTAATTTCAATGAACAGAAAAAATTCCATAAGGAATTGGCAAAACCGGTTTTCGTTGGTGTCAAGAAGTCTCTCCTCAGGGAAAGGATAATGCATTCCGGCAAAAAAAAACTGCACCCAATAGAAATGAAAGGGATAACAAAAAATGTTACCCCTTTCGCCGAAATATTCAAAATTCTGTTTCTACTCTACTTTTTCTTGTGGCAATCTTTACAGGCAACCGGCACCTTGACCTTTTCCTTGGCCTTTGCCTTGTGACAGTCTATACACAGCTTGTGCGCCATGTCCTTGCCAAATCCTTCCATTTTGCCGATTTTCTTTGCGTGGCAGGCCTTGCAGTCCTTTACGACCTCCTGGTGCTTTTTGTGGTTGAACGTGACGTCACCATTTTTTGCGGGGAAGGTCATGACGTCGGCAGCAAACGCTGAGACCGCAACGAAGATGAGGAGAATAAACATTGAAATAAATACTTTCACCTTTTACACCTCCTTATATCGGATAAATAAAAACTGTCATTATATTCTATCTTTTGCATGTTTCAAGTCAAGAGGAGATGAAGATTATTGTTATTTCGCTCCGGCCTTCCTCGCATCCTGCAAAGCCATATCCTTCGCCTCTACCTCGCGAGCCATATTCGACTTGTACTCGCGAAGACGGTCAGCCAGCCCGTCATCTGCCAATGCCAGCATCTGCACCGCCAGGATACCGGCATTTTTCGCACCGGCCTTGCCGATGGCAACTGTTGCCACCGGGATTCCAGCCGGCATCTGTACGGTGGAATAGAGTGCATCCAGGCCGTTCAGCGCTCCTCCGCCTATAGGCACGCCGATGACCGGCAGAACAGTTTCCGCGGCGATGACTCCCGAAAGGTGAGCCGCCATCCCGGCCCCGGCAATAATAACCTTTATTCCCCTCCCCGCCGCCTCCGCGGCCAGGGTGGCCGTCCGGTGCGGACAGCGGTGCGCCGAAGAAATGCGCATCTCGCATGGCACACCGAATTCATCCAGGACCTTCGCCGCCTTTTCCATGACCGGGATATCCGAATCACTCCCCATGACGATCAATACTTGTGGCATATACATATGAACTCCCATTGAATCCCGGCAGCTTGCGGCCGGCGGTATTTTCCCTACTTTTACCTTTTCAGCGCCTTTCCGCCGATGTCCTTCCGGTAGTGAACGCCGTTCCAGGTTATGGAGGCAACACCCCGGTATGCACTGTCGATCGCATCCCTGACGGTTGCACCAAGGGCCGTCACGCCCAGAACGCGGCCTCCGCTGGTGACATACTTTCCGTCCTGCAGTGCGGTTCCGGCGTGGAACACAACCAGGTCCTCCTGTTCCGCTGCTTTGTCCAGACCTTCGATTCTATCCCCTTTGCGGTACTCGCCCGGATATCCACCGGCAGCCATGACCACGCAGACGGCGGCCTTTTTGTGCCATTCGATGGCAACCTTGCTGATATCACCGTCCGCAACCGCCATGAGCACGGGAACGATATCCGATTTCATCCGCATCAACAGCGGCTGGCATTCGGGGTCTCCGAAGCGGGCATTGAACTCGAGGGTCTTGATTGCATCGCCATCGATCATCAGACCGGCATAGAGCACACCCCGGTATGGACGGCCCTCGGCCGCCATTCCGTCGACCGTTCGCCGCATTACCTCTTCCATGACCTTTTCATGGATGGCCGGAGTTACCACCGGCGCGGGGGAATATGCTCCCATCCCACCGGTATTGGGTCCCTTGTCTCCGTCGAATACCGCCTTGTGGTCCTGAGCGCTGGCAAGCGGTACTATATTCCTGCCGTCGGTGAACGCCAGGAAGGAGGCCTCCTCGCCCCGGAGAAACTCTTCGACGACAATACGGGCGCCGGCGCTGCCGAAGGTCCTGCCGGACAGCATGTCGTGTACCGTGGCAACGGCCTCCTCACGTGTCTGGGCGATCACCACCCCCTTGCCGGCAGCCAGACCGTCCGCCTTGATGACAATGGGGGTGCCAAGCCGGTCGATGAATGCAACCGCGGGGTCAATCTCGGTAAAAACCTCATACGCTGCCGTCGGAACAGAGTATTTCTTCATCAGGTCCTTGGAAAAAGCCTTGCTCGCCTCAATGATCGCGGCATTCTTTCGGGCTCCGAATATCTTGAGCCCATGCTCCTCGAACAGGTCCACGATACCGAGGGACAGCGGAATTTCCGGCCCGACCACGGTCAGGGCGATTGCTTCTTTTTTCGCAAAGTCCAGCAACCCCAGCAGGTCATCAACCTTTATGGCAACATTCTCCGCAAGCTCGCCGATACCGGGGTTGCCCGGTGCGCAGTAAACCTTCCGCACCAGCGGAGACCGGGCGATCTTCCATACGAGGGCATGCTCACGCCCGCCACTGCCTATAACCAATATTTTCATGCCAAGATCTCCAGATATAAAGATTTATTGTAGGGGCAGCCCTCTGAGGCAGCCCTTGTTCCGTGCAGGCACGGGGGGGGCCTGCCCCTGCAGTATGCTGTCGCAGGTAAATAGCTGTTCCGTCAGTGCCTGAAGTGCCGCATACCGGTAAACACCATCGCCATTCCATGCTCGTCCGCCGCCGCGATCACCTCTGCGTCACGGACGCTTCCTCCCGGCTGAATCACGGCGGAAATGCCGGCCGCGGCGGCATTATCGATGCCGTCGCGAAACGGGAAGAATGCATCGGAGGCCATCACCGCGCCGGCTACCTCGAGCCCCGCATGTTCTGCCTTGATGGCGGCAATCCGGGCCGAGTTGACGCGGCTCATCTGCCCGGCACCGACACCGATGGTCATCTTGTCCCTTGCATAGACTATGGCATTGGACTTGACGAATTTGGCCACCCGCCAGGCAAACAGGAGATCGGTCATTTCCTGTTCCGTCGGCGCCCGCCGCGTGACTGCCTTCAGCTCTCGGTACAGGTCCAGATCAGCGTCCTGAAGAAGCATCCCGCCGGTAACCCGCTTCATATCGAGCCGGCCGGCGGGCCTTGCGGGAAGGGAGCCGCTGGCCAGAAGACGCACGTTCTTTTTCGCAGCTACAACGGCTGACGCCTCCGGTGTCACCGCCGGGGCGATGATTACCTCTACGAACTGCCTCTCAATGATGGCCGCTGCCGTGGCGGCGTCCAACTCCCCGTTGAAGGCGATGATACCGCCGAAGGCCGATTCAGGGTCGGTCCGGTACGCACGGTCATACGCATCCCGCAGCGAGGATCCCAATGCAACGCCGCAGGGGTTGGCATGCTTGACGATAACGCAGGCCGGCCCTTCGTCGAATTGCTTGATGCACTCCAGGGCAGCGTCAGTATCGGCGATATTGTTGTAGGAGAGTTCTTTTCCCTGCAATTGGGCGGAAGTGGCAACCGACGCCTCCGAGGTGTTTGCCTCCACATAGAAAGCGGCATTCTGATGGGGGTTCTCGCCGTAGCGCATCTCCTGGGATTTCTTGAACTGTACCGTGAACGTATCGGGAAACGGCGCCGTTTCCCCGCCTGTCCTACAGCCGAGCCAGTTGGAGATGGCCGCGTCATAGGCGGCGGTGCGCTGGTAGACCTTTACCGCCAGGCGGAAATTTGTTTCCCGGGAAACCGCCCCGTCATTGGCGGACATTTCCGCAACGATCTTTTCGTAATCGGCCGGGTCGGTGACGACAGTGACATCAGGATAATTCTTGGCCGCCGAGCGAAGCATGGTCGGGCCGCCGATATCGATGTTTTCGATGGCGTCCTCGAGGGTGCACCCCTCCTTTGCCACCGTTGCCTCGAAGGGATAGAGGTTCACTACCACCATGTCGATCGGATCGATGCCGTGCTCTTTCATTTTCGCCACGTGCCCGGGATTGCCGCGCATGCCGAGAAGACCGCCGTGCACCTTGGGATGGAGAGTTTTCACCCGGCCATCCAGCATCTCGGGAAACCCGGTGAAATCCGATACATCCTTGACCGTTAACCCGGCTTCCCGGAGCATTTTGGCCGTACCGCCGGTGGAAAGTATTTCGATGCTATAGTGCGCAAGCGTTTTGGCAAATTCGAGAACGCCCGTCTTGTCTGACACGCTGATAAGCGCGCGGGTAATCTTCGCCATGTCGTGTATTCTCCTTTTCTGCGTATTCAAGTTTATGAAATAACCGGAAAATTCATTTGTTCAATAAAGAGCCTTTCAAAAGCAGGGGTGCCGGAGAGCGGGATAACCCGTATCAGTCTGGAAAACCGTTCGAGCCCCCCCGTTCCCTCCCGCAGGCAGAGAGCCTTTTCTATACCCGCCAGAACTCCTTCATGGACAAAACCGGTTATATGTACCATTTTTTCGCTTAAAATTCCAATGCTTTTCAAGGCTGAAGCGCACAACTCAGATCCGAAAGAACCGGTCAGCACAACCCTTTGAACCTGATCTGCGGGGACATCCGCGCGCCGCAACAGGATTTCGATCCCTGCCCTGATAGCCGCCTTGGCCGACTGCACCTCACGGATATCCTGCTGGGAAAGGTAAATCCGGCGAGAGGAATCCATGTACAGGATAAATACAGGCTCCCCGTCAATTTCGGCAATCCTGTTTCCCAGATTCGTCGGAATCTCCCCCATCGGAAGAAGACGGCCCGTCGTGTCGACTACCCCCGCCTCGATCAGTCCCGCAACGGTATCTATCACTGCTGAACCACATATTCCCCTGGGCGCACCGGACCCGATTACGGAAAAGCCGATTTTGTCCCCGGTAAAAACGACCCTGTTGATTGCCCCCGGAAGCGCGGCCATGCCGCAGGCGAGATTTCCCCCCTCGAAAGCCGGACCGGCCGCGGCCGAGGTGGCGAAGATACGGCCTTCCGCACTAAGGGCAATTTCAGCATTGGTGCCCAAATCCAGGAACAGGGAATTGGCGGGGGTAAGGGGAAGGCCGGGGGGAGAAAACGGGGACCCGTTAAGCCCTTCTCCAAGAGCGCCATACAGGAAGGCCACCAGGTCGCCGCCGACAAAGCCACCGGGAAGGGGAAATATGTAGGCGTTCGTATCTGATTCCCAGCCGAGCCGGCGTGTGCTGACAGTTATTCCGTCCTTGAATGACGGCCGGTGCGGCGGGAACGCAAGGGAACGAACGGGAAGCCCAAGGAGCAGGTGTTCCATGGCGGGGTTCCCCGCCATGGCAACCCCTCTGATGTGACGGATATCCGTTCCGGCACGGTCCAGGAGTTCATGTGTCAGGCGAAGGGTCTCATCGCCAACCAGCTGTGACATCCGGAGCAGTTTTGCCTCCGATTCACAGGCTGCCTGCAACCTCAGAACGACGTCGGCGCCGAATTCCCGTTGAGGGTTGAGTGCGCCTGCATGCGCAAGTCTTTCCCCCGTCCCGGTATCAATGAGAGAGGCGGAAATGGTGGTAGTGCCGATATCAAAGGCTATGGCCAACGTTTCAGATAATTTCAACGGAATGCTCGCAGGGCGGGATTACCTCTCCGATCACCCGGACAAACAAACCCGAGTTTTCGGCCAGCCGAAGAAACCCCCCGATCCGCTGCGGTGTGAGTGAAATCAGGAGACCGCCGGATGTCTGGGGGTCAAAAAGAGGCAGCATTTCATCCGGGATGATGTCATCGCCCGTCTCAAGATACCGCGAATAAAAGTCGCGATTACGGTAACAGCCGGCAGGCACCATACCATCCCTGACCAGGGCAGAGACTCCTGACATGAGCGGAATCGAGGCACGGTGCAGGCGGATGGTCGCACGCGCCCCGCGCGCCATTTCGACGGCATGTCCGACAAGACCGAACCCGGTGACATCGGTGCATGCCCCCGGCTCGAATCCGAGCATCATGGATGCCGCCCGTTTATTGAGCTGGGCCATCCAGTCAGAAGCCTCCAGAACAATCTTTTCATCGGCCATATCAGCCTTTATCGCTGTCGAAATGATGCCGCTGCCCAGAGGTTTGGTGAGAACCAGCATCTCTCCGGGCCGTGCGGTGGAATTCCTGACAATTCTGTTCGGATCGATAGTTCCCGTAACGGTCAGTCCATACTTCAATTCATCGTCATCCACGGTATGTCCACCAACCAGACAGGCTCCCGCCTCCTGTATCTTGGAGGCCCCGCCTGCCAGGATATCGGAAAGGATTTCGACCGGCAGACTGCAGGAGGGGAAAAATGCAAGGTTCATGGCGGTCAGGGGTCTCCCCCCCATTGCATAGACATCGGACAGGGAATTGGCCGCGGCTATCTGACCGAACAGAAACGGATCATCCACCAGAGGGGTAATGATATCAACCGTTTCCACCAGGGCGCAATCATCCCCTATCCGGTAGACACCGGCGTCATCGGACGTTTCCGGTCCCACCAGAAGGTCGGGGTCGGTTGACCGCGGCAAGCGGCCGAGAGCTGTTTCCAGGCCCTCCGGGCCCAGCTTGGCAGCTCAACCCGCCGCTTTCACCATGTTTGTAAGTTTAATTTTATGTTTCGTCATTAGTTATCATTTCCAAAAGGATTTTCGTTCGGCGCAGAGAATGAACGGGCACAAGGCACAAGGCAAAGGTCACAAGGAAAGACCCTGAATCTGCGTGGCTTCTTCTGCCCTTTGCCCCCTAACCTTTTATATATACCCTCGGCACTCTTTTGCTGATGCCGCAGAATATCTCGTAGGGAATGGTTCCGGCTTTCGCGGCAAGTTCTTCGGCGCGGACGCAGTTCCCGGCACCATCGCAGCCGAGAAGTGTTACTTCATCGCCAACAGCCACATCGGGTATATCCGTAACATCGAGCATAATCCAGTCCATGCAGACAGTCCCCGCGACCTTCGCCCGCATCCCCCTGACCAGCGCCTCACCCCGGTTGGTAAGTGCCCGGCTGTAACCATCGGCGTAACCGACAGGCACGCTCGCCACGAGGGTTCTCCTTGGTGCGACAAATCTTCGTGCGTAGCTGACGCTGCCTCCCGCCTCAATCCATTTCAGCAACGCCACCCTGCTTCTGAGGTGCATAACCGGCCTGAGATTCATCTTGCCTTCAAAATCCGGGGCGGGCAGTGCGCCATAGAGGGCTATTCCCGGACGGACAAGATTGCAGAAGGGAAGCTTCCGGCTGAATGCCGCGGCGCTGTTGGCAAGGTGTATGTAGCGGGGAGTCAGCCCTTGACTTTCCGCCATTGCTACGACATCCGCGAAAATCTCGCTTTGCCGGTCGGTGAAAAGCCGGCCATCCTCGTCAAGTTCGTCAGCCGAAGCGAAGTGGGAAACAATCCCTTCCAGTTCCAGATTTCTGAACCCCTTGAATTCCTCCAAAAAAGCAGCGGCGTCCTGGTGGGAAATGCCCAGTCGCCCCATGCCGGTATCAACTTTCAAATGGACCCGCGCCTGTCGATACAACCTTCCGGCAACCTGGTCCAGCGCCCGGGCCTGGTCGATATTGAAGACTATGGTGGAAATATTGAAGCCGATACACTTTTTTTCCTGCCCGGGATAGATTCCTCCGAGCAGTAGAATCGGCCTGTCTATTCCTGCCTTTCGAAGCTGGATACCCTCTGCGAGGAAGGCAACCCCGAATGCGGAGATTCCCAACCTGTCAAGCTCCCGGGAAATATCCATGAACCCGTGACCATAAGCGTCAGCCTTTACCACAGCCAGGATCCCGCATTTCCCGGAGACTGTTTTTTGCAGTTCACAATAGTTATGACGCAGTGCGGACAGATCTATTTCCGCAATGGTAGGACGGCTGTCCATTACAATGCGACTCCCTTGCACAGAATGATGTCATTTTCTACCATGTATCCTCGGAACTGTAAAGGCTTAACCCCCAAAACCCATTGACATTCCAAGAAAATTCCTTTAATTTGACTGTATGTGAACAAGCAGGCTGGGGAGTTCGAAGGAACTGCCGTACATGTTCGGGAAGCCGTGAACCCTGTCACGGCTTTTTTTGTTACTCCGGAAAACAGGCTCTCAACATCGAATATGCAACCACTATGATCAAAGGACTCTATCTCATCACCGACCATGGTGAAAACCTCATGGAACGGGTTCGCAAGGCGCTCGCCGGAGGGATATCCATCCTCCAATACCGCAACAAGGTACAGGATTACCCTGCACGGCTTGCCGAATGCAGAGAACTGCGACAACTCTGTGCATCCAGCGGGGTTACCTTTATCGTCAACGACGACCTCCGCCTGGCAACCGAATCCGGCGCCGACGGTGTACATCTCGGCCAGGAAGACGGCAGCGTTCACCTGGCGCGCGGCATTCTGGGACCCGGCAAGATAATTGGAATATCCACACATTCATGTGATGAAGCGAAGCAAGCCGAAGCTGACGGTGCGGATTATATCGGTTTCGGCGCCATGTATCCCACCGGGTCCAAGGAAGTGCAGTTTATGCCGGGGCCTGAGGCACTGAAAACCGTAAAGGCCTGCGTTTCACTGCCCGTTGTGGCAATCGGCGGAATCACCAGGGATAATGCCGGGACGGTGCTGGACGCCGGAGCCGACTCACTGGCCGTGATCTCGGCGGTCCTCTCCCATCCGCAACCGGTCCTTGCCGCGGCCGAACTCCGCCTGCTCTTCAACAGACGCAATCCTTTTCCGCGCGGATCGGTCCTGACCGTCGCCGGCAGCGACTCCGGCGGAGGCGCCGGCATACAGGCGGACATAAAGACCATAACCCTCCTGGGGGGATATGCTTCATCTGCAATAACCGCGCTAACGGCCCAGAACACCTTGGGAGTAACGTCAATATTCGGGATCCCGGCATCTTTTGTCGCCGAGCAGCTGGACGCGGTTCTCAGCGATATTCCGGTGGACGTAGTCAAGACCGGCATGCTGTTCTCCGCGGAGATCATCGGAATCATCGCGGATAAGCTTGCGGAATACGGAAAAAGGATAGTGATACTTGACCCGGTTATGGTCGCCAAAGGGGGCAGCAAACTGATCGGCGACGATGCGATTACCACCCTGATCGAGAGGCTATTGCCACTGGCCTACCTGGTGACGCCGAACATACCGGAAGCCGAAGCCCTCACGGGGCTGACCATCGGGGATGAGCGCGGGGCCATGACGTCCACCGCTTTACCACCGTCAGGATAGAATCTGTCAATACCCACGGCACGGGCTGTACCTGCGCATCAGCCATCTCCGCTTTTCTCGCGCAGGGAGAGCCGTTGCCCGTGGCCGTTGAGCGGGCAAAAGAATTCATTACGGCTGGCATCAGGCTCGCCAGGACCCTGGGCAAGGGGCATGGTCCCCTGAACCATTTTCTGGCGGCGCAGAAAACCGGGAAAACAGCAGAAAGAGACAACTGATGCAACCGCTAGAACCAGCAGCGTTCGCACGCAGAGCAGAATCAAGGAGCACGATATGACACAGCTTGAATACGCCCGGCAGGGA
>JAGFXO010000003.1 GCA_017861285.1 Geobacteraceae bacterium
AAAATTCGCCATAAAGAAAAACAGAATAATACTCTGTTTTGATTTCCTTTGGGAAATACAGCGGTTCTGAAGCATAAAAAGAGCGGGGGGAGAAAACAAAACATTTTCTCCCCCTTGACATTTGGAAAAGCATGACTAAGTTTTTATACTAGTGGATCTAACAGCAAAATCTACCCTTCGGGAGCACAACGCATGGGAATCGTAAAATATAATCCTCTCTCAGAATTACGCGCGATGCAGGAACAGATGAACCGTCTGCTGGATCTTGCCTGGAACAGGGAACCCGGGGAAGACCTGCGTGAAGGTGTCTGGCAGCCTCCGGTCGATATTTACGAGGATTCGCAGACGGTGGTAATCAAGGCCGAGCTCCCCGGCATGGATCAGAAGGACATCGAGGTCAGAATCGAGGACAACACCCTGATTTTGCGGGGAGAAAGGAAACACGACCAGGAAGTCCGGAAAGAAAACTATCACCGCATAGAACGTTTCTACGGAAAATTTCAGCGGAGTTTCTCCCTTCCCCACACCATCGATCAGGAGAAGGTCAAGGCCAGCTGCGACAAGGGCGTTATCACCGTAATACTGCCGAAAAAGGAAGAAGCAAAACCGAAACAGATAACGGTGGAAGTGAAGTAAAACGTGGAATGGTGGCTGGGGGTCAGGGAGAAGAATATGTTCCCGGTCCGGCTTTTAGTCCCCAACCCCCGATCCCTGCCCTCTTCCAGCTTCGTTCATGCTTCCCGTTCTGTACCCCTGGAGATCAAGGGCCACATAGGTAAAGCCGGCCGCTTTGAAGAACTCCGTAACCTCCCGGCGAAGGTCTGGTTCGAAAAATCTGCTGATCTCCCCTTCACCAACCTCTATCCGCGCTGTATCATCGTGAAACCTCACGCGGTAATTCCTGAACTTCTTCCCCTTGAGAAACTCTTCGCACAGTTCAACAGTGCGCAGCCTGTCCCTGGTTATCAGAGCACCATAGGGGAAACGACTGGCCAGACAGGCATAGGGCTGTTTGTCCCACGTTGGCAATGCCAATTCAAGGCTTAAACGGCGGATATCGTCCTTGGACAGCCCGGCCTCCAGCAGAGGGCTTCGTACCATCAATTCGGCAATCGCCCTTCGCCCCGGACGATAATCGCCCAGATCATCGGTATTGCTCCCCTCGGCAACGCAGGAACACCCCAACTCTGCAGCCTTATGCACCAGGACCCGGAACAGTTCCTTCTTGCAGAAATAGCATCGCTCTCTGGGGTTTTCCGCAAACCCGGGTATCTCCAGTTCATGGGACTCTATTGCGAAATGCCGTACTCCGATCCGGTGAGCAAGTTCGACGGCCTCCCTGAACTCCGATTCGGGATAGGTGGGTGAGACGGCGGTAACAGCGCATGTCTTGTCTCCAAGGACGTCGTGCGCTACCTTGAGCAGGATGGTTGAATCCACCCCGCCCGAGAAGGCAATCAGCACTGATCCCATCTCGGCAATGATTTCTTTCAATTTCGCATGCTTGTCATGGAGTTCATCCATTGTTACCCCTAAAGAAGACAAGGCCCGTCAGCAAACGGGCCCTGAAAGAGTGCTTTCCGCATGCACACCTCAGTCGAACACGCCGGTCGACAGGTATCTCTCTCCCGTATCGGGCAGGATAACCACGACATTTTTCCCCTTGCCCAGCTTTTCCGCAACCTTGAGTGCACCGCATAGCGCCGCCCCGGAAGAGATTCCTGCCAGGAGCCCCTCCTCTTTTGCCAGAACCCGCGTATAGGCGAAGGCATCTTCATTACTGACCGGAATGACTTCATTGTACACGGATGTGTTCAGGACTTCCGGTATGAACCCGGCCCCAATCCCCTGAATCTTGTGCGGTCCCGGCATTCCACCCGACAGAATCGGTGAATCGGCAGGTTCGATCGCCACAATATGGATTCCCGGGTTGTACTTCCTGAGTACTTCGCCGGCACCAGTTATAGTTCCGCCGGTACCAACCCCGGCAACGAAACCGTCAATGGAAAGACCGTTCATGGCAGCGATGATTTCGGGGCCCGTGGTCTTGCGGTGCATTTCCGGATTCGCGGGGTTCCTGAATTGCTGAGGGAGAAGATACCCATGGGCAGCCGCAAGTTCTTCAGCTTTCATAACCGCACCACGCATACCCTGGCCGCCCGGGGTCAGGATCAGTTCCGCGCCATAGGCGGCCAGTAGCCTTCTTCTCTCCACACTCATGGTGTCGGGCATGGTCAGGATCAATTTGTACCCCTTCACGGCGCATACCATCGACAGGCCGATGCCCGTATTCCCGCTGGTGGGCTCTATGACGGTATCGCCCGGGCGCACACAGCCGTCCATCTCCGCCTTTTCTATCATTGCCAGGCAAATACGGTCCTTCACGCTTCCGCCCGGATTGAAGGCTTCAACCTTCGCATAAATCGCCGCGGAGTTCTCCTTCTCCAGTTTCTTCAGCCTCACGAGAGGGCTATTTCCTATCTGCTCCAATATTTTTTCACTTTTTGCAACGGGCATGGATGCCTCCTTTGGCAAACAGCACAGGATCAGCAGCGATTCAACGGGAATATCGCGTCACCCCCTGGGTAGGCAGTTCATATGTAATACGTAAAGCGGTGATCCTGTTCTCTTTTGACTCCCATAGACTGCCCCCTTTCGCACAGGGTTTTCAGGGTCATCTGGGACAAAAATTCATTAAGCTTCTGCGTTGCCTCCATCCACACGGTCTGGGTAACACACTCGGAATCGAAGGGACAGGCCTTTTTTTTCGACTTGTTGCCGTTCAGGCAGTCGACGAGAAACGTATCTCCCTCCGCAGCCTGCAGGATTTCCCTGACGGTTATCTGTTCCGGCTTTTTCGCAAGAAAGTAGCCCCCCTGCGGGCCTCTCTTGCTTTTCAGGATCCCCGCCCTCTTGAGGCTCTGGAAAATCTGCTCGAGATAGCGGGGTGAAATATCCTGCCTGCGTGATATGTCCTTGATCTGAACCGGAAGTGTGCCGGAATTGTACGCCATGTCAAAAAGTGCACGCAAACCATAACGGCTTTTCGTTGAAAGTCTCATGTTTCCACTCCTTTTATTATTATTAAGTTTATAATAACTCCATTAATATTGTCAAGATCACAAATTTAAAAACATTTGATTGCCCATAATCATACTGATATTTCCATCTCGACTTCACACTCTTGATTCTTCGCTGTCCTTTCGACCGACAGTCATGAGACCACCATAATGAATACCCTTATCCGGGCACGGAGAAGTAAGTGGGGAACCTTGCAGTCTGGTACGGCAGTAAGGAACCTGCCGGAGGCTCTTTGATGGGGGGAGTTACATTTTAGTGGGAGGCATACCGTCAGCTGGTGATGACAACCATGAGCGGGTTGTGCCGATTAGTGAATCGACCAGCTGCTGACAACAGGCGGGTTTGTAGCATTCCGCCATTCACCCGGATGGTGACCTGGGGGTACACGCCATAAGGGAAGAGGGATGGCGCTTGTTGCGGCCTGGCAGAAAAAAATACCGGGGCAGGACATTGGCAGCTATCCGGCTCAAACTTTCGGCGGCTTCATAAACCGGACCAGGACCAGAATCACTGCCCCGGCAAGCAATATCCCCGGCAGCAGCATGCGAAAATCGAGGTGCAGGTTCTGCAGCATGCTCCTGAAGGACATTGAAAGCGTTATCGCATACTCAACCATTAATCCTCCCTCATATCCTTTTTGATAACAATCTACC
Source organism: Geobacteraceae bacterium (assembly GCA_017861285.1). Lineage (GTDB taxonomy): Bacteria > Desulfobacterota > Desulfuromonadia > Geobacterales > Geobacteraceae > CAIWTU01. The sequence goes on from JAGFXO010000003.1 coordinate 3,735, forward strand.
ATAAAAAGAATGCAACGCAAAACCTATATCGAAAAACCTTTTCTTTTGGTGCCGGTATATATTATGTTAGAGTTCTTGTTCAATGATTCTCTACCTTTTTGAGACTCATCCGGCAGAACGGCGCAATTTGCCAGCATACCATACAAAAATCCATTGCCGGACAATACCGCGACCGTATGCCGGTCCGACATCGATGAAATTTTTTGCGGCACCCCGCAATTCACCTCAGCTCCAATCGAAAACAATACTGCAAAAAAAGCGGAGTATATGAACAGACCGTTGTTTACCGAACTTGTCAATATCGAATCCATCCAGAAACTGCTGGAAAGCAATTACAAAGTAACGGGGTCTCTTTCGGCCATTCTGGACACAGAAGAAAACATTTTGGCCGCGGCCGGCTGGCAGAAAATCTGTACCCGTTTCCATCGCGCCTATCAGGCATCCAGTGCATTATGCCGCGAAAGCGACGCTTACATTAAGCAGCACCTGCACGACCAGAACCGGGGATTCCTGGAATACAAGTGCAAGAACGGCTTGCAGGAAGCCGCCCTGCCGATCATGGTCAACGGGGAACATCTGGCGACCTTTTTTATGGGGCAATTCTTTTACGATGACGATAAACCGGACGAGGAATTTTTCCGGAGAAGGGGCAGACTGTACGGGTACGAGGAAAACGCCTATCTGGATGCTCTCAGACAGGTCCCCGTGCTCACCAGGCAACGGCTTCAGAACATAATGGAATATAACCGTAACCTGTTGGAAATACTGGCCGAAATGGGAATGAAAAACCTGCTGCTTGCCCGGGAGGTAACGGATCGGAAAAGAGCCGAGCAGGAAGTTCAGGAGTCAAAGGACTTCCTGAGCAAGATTATCAACACCATTGCGGATCCGATATTCGCCAAAGACCGCAACCACCGGATAATACTGGCGAATGACGCCGAATGCGACTTGGCCGGCTTCAGGCGGGAAGAGATAATCGGCAGGACCGACTATGATTTTTTCCCCCGGGAACAGGTTGATGTCTTCTGGGAAAAAGACGAACTGGTTTTCGAAACGGGGCGGGAAAATATCAACGAGGAAGAAATAACCGATGCACAGGGCAAAAAGCGGACAATAGTAACCAAGAAAACGCTCTTGAATGACAGTAGCGGTCAATCGTACCTCGTGGGAATCATCCGCGACATCACCGGCATAAAACAAACGGAAAGGGCTCTGCGCGCACTCAACGAGGACCTGGAAAAAAGGGTTGCCATGCGAACTGCCGATCTGGTCGCATCGAATGCCAGTCTTTGCCGGGAGATCGACGAGCGTTGCCGAGCTGAGAAGGACCTTCTGGAAAGCAAGGAGAAATACAAGGCCATACTGGAGGCCATCGACGGTTACGTTTACATATGTTCACCCGATTTTCGAATCGAATTCATGAACGGAAAGTTCATTGAAAGGACCGGCTACGACGCCACGGGCGAGCTCTGCTACAAGGTGTTGCACGAACGTGATTCAGTCTGCCCCTGGTGCGTAAACGAGCAGGTATTCCAAGGGAGGACAGTCCGTTGGGAAATTCAGAGCCCCAAGGATCGGCGCTGGTATTATGTAGTCAATACCCCTATTTACCATACCGACGGGTCAATATCCAAGCAGGCCATGATCCTCGACATAACCGACCGCAAGTCTGCCGAGGAACAGCTCAAGAAGAAAAAGGAAATGCTCGAGGCTTTGAACTGCACCCTGGAAAAAAGGATCCGGGAGGAAGTTGCGAAGAACCGGGAAAAGGATTCTCTGCTGATCCAACAGAACCGTCAGGCAGCTTTGGGTGAAACCCTGGAGCATATCGCCCATCAGTGGAAACAGCCGATCAACACTGTTTCACTGTTGATCCAGGACCTGGAGGAATCGTACTCGTCAGGAGAGTTGACGGACACGTATTTTCAAGAAACTGTCAATAAAATCATGTCCGTAACCGGCCATATGGCCGACACCATCAATGTGATCAGGGATTTCTACAAGCCGGACAGGGAAATGAGTGTATTTCGCATCGGTGATTCGATTCACCGGGTCCTTTCGTTCATCGAGCCTGCGTTTCGCTACCTGGGCGTCTTTGTCAGGCTCGATGTTGCCGAAGAATTGTTTGCGGCGGGATACCCAAAGGCCTACGCACAGGTAATCCTCAACATACTGACGAATTCGCTGGACGCTTTCAGGGAAAACAAGGTTTCTGATCCCGCCATCACCATCAGGGCGTTCGGGGAGGCCGGCAAATCGGTTGTAACCATAACGGACAATGCCGGTGGAATCCCCGAATCATTCATTGACAGAATTTTCGATTTATATTTCACAACGAGGGAGTCGAAAGGCGGCAGCGGCATTGGACTCTACCTCTCGAAAAATATCATTGAAAAGAAAATGGGGGGCACAATGACCGCCACAAACGTCGATCACGGGGCACAATTCAGAATCGAACTCGCAACGCCCAGGTCGTAGCAGTGGCGGCATTTTCACAGGGGGTGTCATGGCGGAAAAAGAGAACAGATCATTGTCGGAACTTTTCATTGAAAAAGCAAATCTGACCTGTGAAAAGGAATTCGGTCATCTGCTGGAACAGGACAGTGCAGCCAGATACGGTGATGCATATGCAAAATACATCGACTACGCCCTGGTCCGCCTGGAAGGCATGGTATCATACGCTGAAAACCTTCAAGAAGGGCATGCGGCCGCAATGACCGTTGTCCACATTTTTTCAGGGTGGAGAAACCGGTTGCACGCTGTCAGGGACTGCAAGGAAAACATGAGGGTTTTCTCCCGTTCTGAAAGGGAAATCGTCAACCTGTTCAGGGAATTCTGCCGCGGATGCGTAGACATGGTAACCAGGCTGTCCGGGGAGGACGGGGCTTCCAGGGAAACGGTTGCGGAATATGCCCGCAATCGCAAGGGAGCAGTACTGTCGATCCTCGGCGAACTTTTCCCGATGCCGGAAATATACGAAATCAGCGACCTGTATCCGATTCCCTCAGGAAAGGTGGATACCGAGGGAAAAGCTGCCATCATGGGAGAAAAGCCCGGGAAGATGGTAAGGATAACCGTGGAACTGAGCGAAAAGGAAGCTCTGGCGTTTGAAACGATCATGATCGCGGAAAAAAAAATCAGGGCGGCACTCGAGGAAGCCGGCTGCCAGGAATTTCCTGAATGACAGGGGGACAGACGGCTACCTGCCGACGGGCCTTTCGCCATGCAAGTCGGCAAAAAAAATCCCCCGTTCCGGAGGGTGAAACGGGGGCAAGGGAATGATGCTCTGTGCTATGTGAACCGGATAAAGGCCGGAGGAGTGAAAAAATGTTTCGGGTTTGCGTGTATTACCGCAGATCAGTCCTTCTCAGGTTGCGTTACTTACGCTTCTATCCCGGCAATCGAATTGTACCGTTAGTAATTTTAACGCGTTGATGACGAATGGGTTGACGCGGTCTTTGGAAAATTTTTTCGACAACCGGTTACTGCATTGTCAGCAGCAATCAACCGGATGACCATGCAGAACATTTCAGCACGCCAACCCTTCCCAAGATTAACCATCTTGTGCTACTATCCACCCCCCTAAAAGACATTTCCCGGGGAGAAGTTCATTCTTCACCCTTTTATTCTTTTTTCTCCACTATCAAACCCGGAACACTGATCATTCAGATTCGAAAAGGTGCATCATATGACTGTTCAACCGCAAAACTTTCCCCATATTCTCTCCTGGATCGTAGAAGATAGCGGGCTGAAAACATTCCAGGTGGAAAACACCGTATCCCTCCTCAAGGAAGGCGCGACGGTTCCTTTCATCGCCCGCTACCGGAAAGAGCGCACCGGGGAACTGGACGAGGTGGCAATCCGCGACATCGAAGAACGCCTTGCGTATTTTACCGAATTGGAAGACCGCAAGCTGACAGTGCTCAAATCCGTCGAAGAGCAGGGCAAGCTCACTCCCGAACTGAAGTCACGGATCGATACCACCCGGCAGAAGACCGAACTCGAGGATCTTTACCTTCCCTACAAACCGAAGCGGCGCACCAAGGCCACAATCGCCCGGGAACGGGGACTGGAGCCACTGGCCGACATCATTGCCTCACTGCAGTTTGTGGAGGGAACACCGGGAGAAGTCGCCATACCCTTCGTGGACGCGGAACGGGAGGTGCCCGATGCGGCGGCGGCCCTGGAGGGCGCCGGACATATCCTTGCGGAAAGGATTGCCGAAGACGCCGACTTGCGTGCTTTCGTCCGCCGCATGACCGTCGAAAAGGGTCTCATTTCCTCCCGGGTGGCGTCCGGCAAAAGGGAGACAGTCACCAAGTTCGAGATGTACTATGATTTCCAGGAGCCTCTCAAAGAAGCACCATCCCACCGGATGCTCGCCATGCGCCGCGGGGAAAAGGAAGAGGTCCTGTTCCTTGCCATCATCGCCCCGGTGGAGGATATCCTTGCAGGGCTGAAGACCCGGACCATTACGAAGGAGACTATTTTCGGGACGATGCTGTCAAGCGTAGTCGAGGATTCCTATAAACGGCTCATGGCCCCATCCATCGAGGTGGAACTCCGGCTCGAATCGAAGCAGCGGGCTGAAGAAGAGGCCATCAGGGTGTTCGCCGAAAACCTGAGGAACCTGCTTCTGGCACCACCGGCGGGGAGCAAGCGGGTCCTGGGTATTGACCCGGGACTGCGGACCGGCTGCAAACTGGCGGCAGTGGACGGCACCGGCAGGTTTCTTGACCATGCCACCGTCTATCCCCACACCGGAGAAGAAAAGGCCAAAACAGCGAGGAAAGAATTACTGCGGCTCGTGGAGGTTTACCAAAGCGATATGATTGCCGTCGGCAACGGCACCGCCGGCAGGGAAACGGAGAAATTTGTGCGTGATGCGTTGGCGGATTCGGGTAAGAAGCTTCCGGTCGTAATGGTAAGCGAGGCGGGCGCGAGCGTTTACTCCGCATCGGAAATCGCCCGCGAGGAATTCCCCGACCTCGATCTCACGGTGCGCGGCGCCATATCGATAGCAAGGCGGCTCCAGGATCCGCTTGCCGAACTGGTCAAGATCGATCCCAAAAGCATCGGCGTGGGGCAGTACCAGCACGACGTAAATCAGGCCTCGTTGAAAAAGGCCCTCGATGCAGTGGTGGAATCATGCGTCAACTATGTGGGGGTCGACTTGAATACCGCCTCCTGGGCACTGCTGTCCTATGTTTCCGGACTCGGTCCGGCCCTGGCTAAGGCAATCGTTCGCTACCGGGACGAAAACGGCGGCTTTCCATCCCGTCAGGCGTTACTGCAAGTTCCCCGTTTCGGCTCCAAAGCATTCGAACAGTCAGCCGGCTTTCTCCGCATCAGAGGTGGGGGCAACCCCCTCGACAACACCGCTGTTCATCCGGAGCGCTATCCTGTCGTGGAAACAATGGCCGCCGACCTCGGCGTCTCGCTGGCGGAGCTGGCCGCCGATCCGGTGATCGTATCACGCATCGACCTCTCCCGTTACGTAACCGATTCGGTCGGTTTGCCCACCCTGCGGGACATTATCGAGGAACTGAAAAAACCGGGACGCGACCCGCGCCGGGAGTTCCAGGCAGCGGCCTTCCGCGATGACGTTTGCGAGATATCGGACCTCAGGGAAGGGATGGTACTGCAGGGTGTGGTGACGAATGTCACCGCCTTTGGTGCCTTCGTCGACATCGGCGTGCATCAGGACGGCCTCGTGCATGTAAGCCACCTGGCGGACAGGTTCGTGAAAGACCCGAACGAGGCGGTCAGTGTCGGACAGATCGTCAGGGTGAAGGTGCTGACTGTTGACGGAGAAAGAAAGAGGATATCCCTCTCGATCCGTGAGGCGGAAGGCGGAATCCCGCATCGGCAAAAAAGAGAAACAAAGACGGAACAGCCTGCCGGTATCGATCTGAGCATGCTGGAAAAGGCAGGGTTCAAAGTGCGGAAAAAATAGCAGGGTCAGCATGGCCGCACGACTGACAAAGGGTTGTCAGGAGGATTTGCCGGAAGCGCCGGATTCACCTGCGCGGGCTATAAATCATGCCCTCGCATTCACGGTAATCCCTGAGAGATCGAACGGCCTCATCCCTGCAGACATCCCGCACGACCGAAATTCCCCGGCGCTCTAGCGCGTCGACCCATGCAGGGGGTTTTTCCCCTTCATCAAACCCGATGCGCTCCACATCCTCTCCCCTCGCACCACATGCAAGCCTGCGTATTCCGGACCACTGCAGTGCCCCGAGACACATGGCGCAGGGCTCCGCGCTCGCCACCAGTTCACACGGGCCAACCCCCTCCGCACCGAGATCAAAGGTGCCCGCCTTTGCCTGGGCAAGGATCATTGCCACGATTTCCGCATGGAGTATCGAGCAGTTTCCTGAAACCACGAGGTTTACCCCGGCCGCCAGCAATGACCGGTCTCTCATGTCGAATATTGCCGCTCCGAACGGTCCGCCGGTCCCATTCTCCACATTGAGCCGGGAAAGTTCGATGACGAGACGCATTCTCTCATCGACGGTTGGATATGTGCGTTCTGCTCTTGACAGGAATTTTTCCAGCCAATCAGGGAGTCTCACTGCAAGCGTCGGGTATGTCATTGCAATTTCCATTTATTCCATCTTTTCCAGGGCCTTTTCGGCTTCATCCTCGCTGTATGCGTGGCGAAGGTGGACCGGTTTGACCTCGCGGTGGCGGACCCGGATGTTGAGCATTTCCACGGCAACGGAAAAGAACATGGCAAAGTAGATATATCCCTTGGGGATATGCATCTCCAGCCCGTCGCCGATAAGCGCCACCCCGATCAGGATGAGAAAACTCAGCGCCAGAATCTTTATGGTGGGGTGCCGGTCTACAAACGCCGAAACCTTGCCCGCAAAGATCATCATGAAGCCGACAGCAATGATGACCGCCGTAATCATGATCCACAATTGCCTCGCCATACCGATCGCGGTAATGATCGAGTCGAGGGAAAAGACGATATCGAGGAGCATGATCTGCACCATCATGGCTGCAAACGACGTCGCGGTGCGGAGGGAAACATGGCCCTCTTCCCCTTCCAGCTTTTCATGAATTTCCAGGGTACTTTTCCCGAGCAGAAAGAGCCCGCCTACAATGAGAATGAGATCCCGTCCCGAAATCTCGGTGCCGGGCACGGAAAAGAGGGGCGTTGTCAAACCCATCAGCCAGGTGAGGGAGAGGAGCAGGGCAATCCGGGAGAACATCGCGAATCCCAGCCCGATAATGCGTGCTTTTGACTGCTGCTCCGCAGGGAGTTTTCCCGTGAGGATGGAAATAAAGATTATGTTGTCGATTCCCAGCACGATTTCGAGTGCCGTGAGAGTTGCAAGCGCGGCAAGTGATTCGGGGTTAAGCAGAAATTCCATGTAGCCTCCTGATTATGAAGTAAGAAAAAAATGGAAATTTCAAGTCTTTCTGACAATTCTGACCTTGACGATGGATGTTGCCTTGACCTGCTCACAGATGATCCAGAAGCCCCTGAAATCTATTCTTTCCCCTTTTTCTGGAAACCTGCCGAGCTCGTCCAGTATCAGGCCCGACAGGGTATCGTACATGAGCGGCCTGTCAATTTTCACCTCGAGGAGCTCTTCCAGGTCATTGATGGAAATCAGCGCGTCAACCAGAAGGCTTCCGTCAGCAAGTTTCTGCACCCGGCGCAGTTCATCCACATCATGCTCATCCTCTATCTCTCCGACCAGTTCCTCCAGCATGTCCTCCGTAGTGACGAGGCCGCTGATGCTTCCGTATTCATCGACAACCAGAGCCATATGAACCCTTTTCTGCTGCATCTCTTTCAGCAGATCGCTGGCCTTCTTGTTTTCAGGAACATAAAATGGCGCACGAACGATACTGTTGAGATCAAAATCCGGCCTGACTGCAGCACGCCCCAGGATAAAATCCTTGCTGTGGATGAAACCGACAATATTCTCGATATTATCGCGATAAACCGGATAGCGGGAATACATATTTTCCCGGATCATCCTGATTATTTCTTCTTTCGGCAGACTAAGATCAAGCGCCACCATCCTGTGCCTGGGAACCATGATCTCGCTGACATGGGTGTGGGTGAAATCGAGCATATTTTCAAAAAACTTGCGTTCGATACCGGTAAGAGCCCCGCTTTCACCGCCCTCCTGGACGATGTGACGAACCTCTTCCCGTGAGATAAAGTCCTGTCCGGGCTCCACCTTTATGCCGAGGAGAGCCAGAACCGCCTTGTTCGAGATGGTAAGAAACTTGACCGCAATACCCCCCGCAACAGCGAAATAATGGATGGGTTTGGCAACTGCCAGGGCCATTCTGTCCGCATACTGCAAGCCGATCGTCTTTGGGGCAAGTTCACCGAGGATCAGAGAAAAGTAGGAAACGAAGAAGACCATCGCCCCGATGGCAATCGGCTCGGCGCCTTTGCTGATAAACTCTACGGGTACCCCCGCGAGTACCGGTTCCAGGTATTGCACCGCCGTGGCTCCACCAACTGCCGAAGCCAGCGAACCCACAAGCGTCACCCCTATCTGGACGGTTGCGAGAAACCGGTGGGAATCGGTCTGGAGCTGGTCCACAATTTTTGCCCGGGGGTCTCCGATGGCAATGAGCCGGGCTATCCTGCCCTTTCGCGCGGAAATGATCGCCAGTTCCGAGCCCGCAAAAAATCCGTTTGCCAGAATGAGCACAAAAATCAGCAGCAGTTCAAGACCTATCGAGTCCAATCAGCCATCCTCCTGTTGCGCAAGATTGCTAAAAAAGTCATTGCGCCATCTGCTTCAATATCTGCTGCAGCTTGCGCAGTTCCTCTCCATAGCCTGCCCAGTCTCCCTGCCGCTGCAGTTCCGTCGCCCTTTCGAATATCCTCATTGCCTCCCTGGCAAGCCCCGGTCCCGTTACCGCAGCTTTCCCGTCCGCAGTCACCGGGGTAGAGGGAGCAATTTTTTTACCACCAAAAAGTTTCTGCAAGGCAAGCTCAAGGTTATCCTCCATGACCACTTCATTGCCGAAAGCGACGATGACCCTGCGCAATTCGGGAAGACCTGCCTTGTCCGCCGCCGCAAGATAGAGCGGCTGTACGTAGAGGAGAGATTTTTCGATCGGAATCACCAGCATACTGCCCCGTATTACCTCGGAGCCTCGCTGGCTCCATAAAGTCAGCTGCTGGGAAATATATGAATCCTGGTTAATGCGCGCGTCGATCTGTTTCGGGCCGTATATCAGCCGATCCCTCGGGAAGGTGTAGGCAAGGAGCTTTCCGTAATTGGGCTCGTCACACCTGGCCGTCAGCCATGCAGCAAGGTTGTCCCTTTTCGCCGGGGTAAAGGGGAGAAGCAGGATGTATTCCTCCTTCTTTTCGCCCGGGAGTTTCATGATGGTGTAATAGGGCTCCATCATCTTTTCGCCTACAACCGGAACCTCCCACAGGTTTTCCTTGTTGTAGAAGACCTTCGGATCAGTCATGTGATAGGCGGCGAACATGGAAGCCTGTATCTGCAGAAATTGGTGCGGATAGCGGATATGCCGCTTCAAACCCTCGGGCAAGGCAGCGATCGGCTTGAAGAGTTTAGGGAATATCCGGGCATAGGCCTTTATGATCACATCGTCGGGATCGCTGATGTAAAAGTCAAGGGTGCCGTCATACGCATCGACAACCACCTTCACCGAGTTCCTCATGTAATTGATACCCCTGCTGATCGGTTTCGAGTAGGGAAGCCGGTTTGAAACGGTGTAGGCGTCGATCATCCATTTGAGCCTGCCGTCATCGGCAACGACCATATAGGGATCCGAGTCATAGGTGAGAAAAGGGGCGACGGTTTTGATCCGTTCGCCGATATTCCGATAGTACAGGACGCGGCTCTCCCGGGTTATGTCGGAAGAGAGAAGTATTTTTTCCGTTTTGAACCGGATTGCGAACATGGTTTTTCTGAGAAATGAATCGAGGAGAACCCCACCCTCCCCGGCATACGTAGTGTTGATGTTCCCGGACGCGGTGGGATAGCTGAATTCCGGGACCTTCGTCCTGACGATGACGTATTCGTTGGAAAGCTCGCCGTAATAGATCTCCGGTCTGGAGACCTTGATATCCGCCAGGCTGACGGCGGGTATGTCTTTCACGAAAAACTCTGGGAGCCCTTCCTGGCTGATCCTGCTCACCGGCCCGAAAGTGAGGCCGTTTCCATGGGTGAAGATCAGGCGCTCATTGATCCAGTTCCTGCTGGGCAGATCGCTGTATGAGAGCTCACGCGGTGAAAGCATAACTTGCGTGTACTGGCCGTTCACCGTATACCTGTCATTGTCCACATCGAAAAATTTGTAATAGGTCCGTATCTGCTGCAGCTGACTGTAGGTCCTGAGAAGGGGGGCATGGTCCCAGAGACGGATATTCTTGATGGTGGCCGCATTGTTGGTTATGTCCGTCGCGGCAAGCTTGTAATCCACGTCGAAGGGGATGGCCTCGATCCTGTCCAGGTTATACCCCATGCGCGTAAATCTTATATTATGTTCTATGTAGGGCATTTCGAGAGCAAGTTCATTGGGCGCGACCTTGAATTTCTGCAAAAAAGCGGGATATGCTTTTATGCCGATCCCATACACCAGAAAAACTACCGCGGGAGCCAAGAGAGCCCTGCGCCAGTACCCTTTCCATATGACCGCTGCGAGGAAAACCGCGGCAGCGGGAGTAAGGATTGCCAGTAAACGATATGCCTGGAGCCGGGCATTTACGTCGGCGTACCCTGCGCCATGTACCGCACCGCCACCCGAAAACAGGAGGCGGAACGAGTCCAGGTAGAAACCCGCCGAAACCGCAAGCATGAAAAGCCCTGCCAGGATTGCGGCATGTTTTCTTACTTTTGCGTCAATGTTCGGTCCCCTCGGCGAAATCGAAATACCGCCCCGCATATAGTACATCGCCAGGATCATTACCATCGTTGCAAACACCAGGAAGCTCAATGAGGATTGCAGCATTTCCAGGAGCGGCAGGCTGAACAGGTAGAAACCGAGATCTTTCCCCACTATGGGATCGCTTGTTCCGACGGCAATCCTGTTCTGGAAGAGGAGGACTTTTTCCCAGTGAACGGAGCCCCACTGTCCGGCAAAGAGAGCAAGGACAGCCGCAGCAAGAATACTGAGCGGTTTCACGAGCAGCGAGGCTTCATTCATCTTGAACTGATAAATTGTCCGGCCTTCCATGAAAATATTTGCCTGGGGGAATTTTGCCCTGTTCGCAACAACGGTATTGACCAGGACAAAAGCGAGGGTAAACAGTGCGAAAAGGGCCCCGGCACCGGCCTTGGCAAGCAGGGTTGTCGTGAATACGGACCTGAATCCGGTCTCCACGAAGAACAGCCAGTCCGTATACAGATTGACGAGGGAGAAGATGAACGGAAGAATCATAAAAATAACGAGAAACAGAATAACTACCTTTTTTCGTCTCAACATCGCATTCCTCCAGACTGATGCATTTTCGGTGTCCTGATGGACATATGCTTTTCAGCTTACCACACCAGGGTATAAAAAAAGACCTTTACCTTTGGCATCAGCACCCAAGATAAAGGTCTTGCTTGCGAAATCAACGCCCCCTGCCCGGGCTCGAAAGCCGTATTGACGGGCCGGAAGTCAGCCTTTTCTCCGGCTGATAGCTACTCCCCTTTACAGGCAGCGAGATTACCGTGAACAGGAAAACCTTGTCAAGCCATTTTTCTTCTCCCGGGACGGGGGAAATCATCGTATTTCCTGGGCGGAACCGGTAAACGAGATCCCCTGGCCGGAATAGGTGCCTATCATGAGCGATTCAACGACAGGCGCATTGACCTCCCTGTCCGCCCGCCACCTGACGATGAAACTGGCGCCGAATCCACCGCTCGTATCACGTTCCTTGATGAAAAAACTGGAAGATGCGAGAGGTTTCAGGGAAAACGGCTTCTGTACCATTCTTCGTACCAGTTTGCCGTTCGAATCATAGTAATCCACCGATACCACGGTGATCGGATTCGACATGTCCGCATTGCGCACGCTCAGTGTTGCCGCCAGATTGAAAGGCGCGGCCCTGTCGCCGATATACACATGTGAATACGTCGGCACGTAGAGGGCCTGCCCCCGGGATAACCGCACCTCCGCAAAACAGCAGTCATATGACAAAACAGGGATTGCAAGGCCGATCAGGAGGAGAAACAGCGTGTGTAACATCCGACGGGTTGAGTACATGTCATCCCCTTTCTCCGGCAAAGAAGGCTTTCCGCCATCTTCCAGCCGGATCATGCAGATTTTTTCCTTTCGGCGGTTCCGAAAAGCCGACCGGCAGCAGCAAGCTGTTCGGGAGTCCCCAGCAGCAGGACAATGTCCCTGGTGTGCATCTCCCAGACCGGGTCCGGGTTGGTAAAGATCTCTTCGCCCCGTTTGATGGCAAGGACCGTGGCGCCCGATCTGCTTTTCAGAGTCCCTTCCCGCAGGCTTTGTCCCTCGAGGGGAGCCCCCTGCTGAACCATGAAAGTCCCGATTTCGACCCCGGCAAGGTATCCGCTGATACCGACCGCGGAACTGTGCCGGCGGCTCATGGTGCGGAACATTTCGTACGAGTCGCTCCTGACTTCGGCAATATATTCCTCGATCCGGTCATGGGGCAGGAGATATCTTCGCAGCACCCGCGAAAGAATCTCGATGGACGTTTCGAATTCTTCCGGGATAACCTCATTTGCTCCCAGTTTGTACAAAGGCTCCATTTCCGCAACGTACCGCGTCCTGACGATAACATGAAGCATGGGCTGCATCTGCCTCGCCTGGGCGGCGATGCGCCTGCTGGAAGCAGCATCGGATATGGCAACGACCATAATCCGCGCTTTATCGATATTCGCGTGGGAGAGAATTTGCGGGTTCGAACCATCGCCGAAAATTATGTGGTGGCCCTTTCTCTTCTCAGCACTGACCGTAAACGGGTTGGTTTCTATGACTACATGGCCGATCTTCAGGTGCTTGAGCACCCTGGAAAGGTTTCTGCCGTTCAGGCCGTACCCGACAATAATCACATGATCGGCGAGATTCAGCTTTTGTTCTTTTCCCGCAAGGGCCCCCTTCCCCCTGGTAAAGCGCGCCGGGAGACAGCGGACCAAACGATCGGCAACCGGTGCGGCAATCTTGAGGCATACCGGGGTCAGTGCCATGGTTGCCACCGAAGCGGCAAGAAAAATCTGGTACAACTCCTGAGACAGCAATCCCTGTTTCAATCCCTCAAGAGAGAGGACAAAGGAGAATTCACCGATCTGCGCCAGTGACAGCCCGGTGATTATTGCAATGCGCAGCGGTAAACCCAGGGAAGCGGCCGCTCCGGAAGCGATTATGGCCTTTATGAGAATAATAGAAACAACGAGCGAAACGATCAGGACAGGATGGAGCAGGAAGACACCAGGGTCGAGCAGCATGCCGACGGAAATGAAAAACAGGCTCATGAACGCGTCACGAAAAGGGATGATATCGCCGAGAGCCTGGTGGCTGTATTCCGACTCTGAGATCGCAAGTCCCGCAATGAAAGCACCGAGGGCGAGTGAAAGGCCGACCCGGGAGGTGATCCAGGCCGTTCCAAGGCCGACAAATATGATCGCCAGGATAAAAAGTTCGCGGCTTCGGGTCTTTACCACCTGCGCGAAGATCCAGGGGACGGCAAACCTGGCGCCGTAATGGGCGCAAACCACCACCAACGCGGCCTTTGCGGACACAGCCAGAATCCCCTGCAATCCCTCACCAGATCCGGCAAGAAACGGGATGAAAAGCATGAGCGGCACCACGCACAGGTCCTGAAAAATGAGGATACTCAGGGCCATTTTCCCGGATGGTGTGTCAATCTCCCCGGCATCCATCAGCAGTTTCATGAGGATGGCGGTACTGCTCAGCGCCACAAGGAATCCGAAAAAGGCGGACTGCTGTAAAGTGAATCCCAACCCGACGGAAAGGGCGGCAATGGCCAGGATCGTCAGACCGAGTTGAAGCCCCCCGCCCCAGAAGACCAGATACTTGATTCGCATCAGTTCCTTAAGGGAAAACTCGATCCCGATGGTGAAAAGGAGCAGCACCACGCCGATCTCCGCCATCTGCTCCACCTGATGAGTATCACTGATGAACCCCAGGGTATAAGGGCCCGCGATCATGCCGGCAAAAAGAAACCCGATGATGGACGGAAACATGAGCCGCCTGAAAATAATCACGGTGGCAACCGCGATACCCAGGAGGATTTCAATTTCCTTCAAAGAATTTAGATCCATACCATATCACCCTTGAATGTGTCGGCCGTGGCCTCCCGTTACATTACCCTGCTGACCGACCTCATTTATATACCATACGCAGCTGCATCATGCAAAAACCAATAGATCATCAGACAGGTGCGATCGCAGTTTTTGTCAAACAACCTCGCAGCATGAAAAACGCAGTCCCGTCAGGAAGCTCCTGAGAGACCCCGGCGAGAAAAGAGTTGACAGAATTAATGCAATATTGATAGGTTACTAAACAGGGCAAAACCATTTGATTTGACACGAAAAAATCAGCTTTCAGGAATTTAGTTAATTCATCGCTGGGGGAGTTTAGGCTGAGAGTCCGTTCCAGAGAGTGTAACGGGCGACCCTTTGAACCTGATCCGGATAATTCCGGCGGAGGGAAGCGTGCTTGTTGGGGACACCACCTAGAATAAGGCCGCTTCGCGGCCTTTTTTTATAGCCTTTTCCAATCTCTCGAACCAGAGGTACAGGTGCAGGAGTTCGGCATGGAAATTATCGTTAATGGGGAAAAGAAGTCCGTCGATCCGATGTCGCTTCTTCATTTTCTGGAATCATTGGGAATCGACCAGCGTCGTGTCGCAGTGGAACTGAACGCGGAAATACTGCCGAAAACCGAATATGAGAAGACTGCACTCAAAGACGGTGACCGCCTGGAAATCGTGCACTTTGTCGGTGGCGGATAATTCCGGTATCCGTTTCCGTTCACAGGGACCGGGAATGGAGAACCCGCACGGGCACGGATCACGGTTGCGGTTCATGTCATAACAAAAAGGAGAAGATTCATGTCTGATGCGACGGACAAACTCGTGATAGCAGGTCGCGAATTCACTTCGAGGCTTATGGTCGGCACGGGAAAATACGCCAGTTTTCAACAGATGGTAGAAGCCATCGAGATTTCGGGGGCGGAGATCATTACCGTGGCTGTGAGGAGGATCAATATTTCCGACAGGAACAAGGAATCCCTTCTCGATTTTATCGACACGGGGAAATATACCCTGCTGCCCAATACCGCCGGGTGTTATACCGCGGATGATGCCATTCGCACCTGCCGCCTGGCACGTGAAGCCGGCCTTTCCGATTTTGTAAAACTGGAAGTTCTGGGCGATGAGAAGACCCTCTTCCCCGATAACGAGGAATTGCTCAAGGCTGCCAAGGTCCTTGTCAAGGAAGGTTTTACCGTCCTTCCCTACACGAGCGACGACCCGATAGTCTGCAAGAAACTCGAAGATATCGGATGTGCCGCCGTCATGCCGCTCGGGGCTCCCATCGGCAGCGGTCTCGGCATACGTAATCCGTATAACATCCGCATCATCATGGAGACGGTCAAGGTTCCCGTCATTGTCGACGCCGGCGTCGGCACTGCTTCTGACGCCGCAATTGCCATGGAACTGGGGTGTGACGGTGTACTCATGAACACGGGAATCGCCGGGGCCCGGGACCCGATAGCCATGGCGGAAGCCATGAAACTTGCGGTCATTGCCGGTCGTCTTGCCTGCAAGGCCGGCCGGATACCGAAAAAGCTCTATGCAACGGCGTCCAGCCCTCTTGAAGGGGTTATCGAATAGCTCTGATGATAGATTTCAATCTCTATCTCATCACGGACAGGAAACAGGCTCGCGCGTTCAATTTTTTGGAGGCAATTGAAAAAGCGCTCGTGGGAGGGGTCAGAGCCGTACAACTGCGGGAAAAGGACCTTTCCAGCCGCTCCCTGTACGACACCGCCCTCGCGGTGAGAAGTCTGACATCCCTGTACGGGGCGAAATTGCTTATCAACGACCGGGTGGATATTGCCTTGGCGGCAGATGCCGACGGGGTGCACCTGGGAGGAGAAAGCATGCCGGTTTCCGCTGCCAGAAAGATACTGGGTAGCGGGAAACTGATCGGCGCTTCCTGCCATGACCGTTCAAATGCACTGTCTGCCGAGAAAGAGGGGGCGGATTTCATCACGTTCAGCCCGGTTTATTACACCCCTTCGAAGGCACCGTACGGGGAACCCGTCGGAATTGCGGCATTGGCGGACGCGGCAAGGCTCCTCCATATACCGGTGTTTGCCCTTGGGGGAATCAAAAGGGAAAATGTCCGGGAAGTAATTGCCGCCGGGGCACAAGGGATTGCCCTGATATCTGCGGTTATCGCGGCACATGATCCGGCAAGGGAAGCAGCGGAACTCCTGTCGCTTCTCCCTGACCTCAAACAATGAAATAAAAAGTATGCCTGTCGACTATATTCACAAAGATCTGCGCATCCATTCCTATGGCTCCTACCTGCGCCGCCGTTTTCGGTGCCGCGTCAGCAAGGTAAATGTGGACGGCGGATTCACCTGCCCGAACCGGGATGGCGTCAAAGGGACCGGCGGCTGTATCTACTGCGACAACTCTTCCTTTTCACCAAAGGGAACTCAGGAAAAAATACCGGTGGAGACGCAGATGGCGGAGGGTATGGCATATCATCGCAGTCGTCTCGGCAGCGATAAATTCATTATTTATTTTCAGAAATTCACCAACACCTATGGCCCCCTGGAAAAAATCAGGGACCTCTGTCAACTTGCCCTGAACCACCCTGACGTGCTCGGCATCTCGGTCGGCACCAGGCCAGACTGCCTTTCGGACCAGGCTCTCGATCTCCTGACCGATATGGCCCGCACCCGCTACGTCTGCATCGAACTCGGCCTGCAGTCCGTGGATGACGGGATACTCCGAAGCATCAACCGCGGACATGATGTCGCCGAGTATGTCGCGGCAGTGGAGAGAATTTCCGGCAGGGGAATCGAGTTGTGCACCCATCTTATTTACGGTTTTCCCGGAGAGAAAAGGGAAGATTTTCTGAAGGCGGCCGATTTTATCGCCTCACTGCCCGTCGATTCCCTGAAAATCCATCAACTCCACGCAGTACGGGGAACCAGACTGGCCGAGATGTATCTTCGCGGGGAATTTCTCCCCATTACCCATGCGAACTACGTATCAACCGTATGCGATTTTCTCGAGCGGACCCCGCCACGTATCACCATCCAGAGGCTGTACGGCTCGGCCCCCCTGTCGATCCGGATAGCGCCCGCGTGGGGACTGAAGAACAACCAGATGTGGTACTCGGTTATTAATGAATTGAAGAGACGCGGTACATGGCAGGGGTATGCGCTGGGGGAAGGCCGGAAGGGAGCCGGGCATTCCGGGCTGTGACTCTACAGGTTCATGCTCTCATGCATGCATGTGGGGAGGGCGCCCACAGAGCAAGCCCCCCCATCACCCCGGTTTTTATGAACCGTGAAGGCTCCGTCTGCCCTCTCCCGCCGCAGACGGCGGGTGCCTGTTAATATTCCTTGAGATTGCTGAATTCGCCCCATGCAAGAAAAGTTTTGGGGGATTCCATAAAATCAAAAATATTTTCCATGATGGTCAGGTGGCACCGTTCTTCTTCGGCAATCTGCTGAAGCAGTTTTGCCGCATGCTCATTCTTCTCTTTCTTTGCCATATCCTCATACAACTTGATATATTCTTCTTCCGTTCTTATCGAGTGGCGGTACCCGTCAGGGTCCTTGCGCAGAATGCCGAGGGCATCCTTCCTCTCCATGAGTTTCTTGAAGGAGCTTTTCGCCTTTTCCAGAACCTTGGAATCGGCTTTGACCGGATCCTCTCCGTCTTTCATCGCCTGAAACAAATCCCGATGGTTCTCTTCCTCTTGCGCAAGCAGCTTGAAGATGGTTTTCAGTTCGGGCTCACCGGTCTCCTCCGCCAGCTTCTCATAGAATTTCCTGCCATCCTCTTCCATTTGAATCGCATAATCAAAAACATTCATATAACCTCCGTCAGGCACAGAAAGTTTTTATCATTTCTCTTTGCAACACAGTATAGCAGAGTTCCGGCGCCATGTTTTCAAGAATGTGAATTCCCCCGGCCCTGAACCTAGAAGCTGTGAAAGACACCAAGACCGAAATGGAAAACCGGGGTGGTCCGGTACATCTGTTCTGGCTTCCAAAGATAGAGTTCTTTTATGTCGAGCACCGGATAGGTATAGTCAATCGTGTCAAGGGGCAGGGTCCTTTTCCCCGTGACCTCCCCGACAATACTGACCATCATACCGGGTTTGAAGATCAGGGGATCGAGGAACCCTTTGCCGTAAGCCAGGAACCTGCCGCCGGAAACTGCCGAATCCACCGGCTGGCCTTCCTCCGTAACCGGGAATTCAACCACTTCAAGCTCGCCGCCCTGTACGGAATTCTTCACCCCGGCAATTGTTCCGCCGATGAGGACATTCCTGCCGACATATTTCACCGGATTGTCCTTGATCATGGCAAAGGAAAGGCCCGGATCAACAAGCTTCAGGGCCTCCGGGCTGAAAACCCGAGGAACGCAACCCGGTAAAAACAGCAACATGCAAAACAGAAAAATCAAGGGTCTCATTGAACACCTCCGGTGTTTTCTTCTTTCATCTTCCCACTGTTCCGTACCTTGTCAAGGGGCAAGGAAACGCAGAAAGAGTAACCGTCCCGGCTTTTTGGGGTCGACATCTGTCAGCGGAGCTATTTATATTTATTTAAAATTAAAAAGTTTATTTTTGTTGAAATAAATTAAAATATAGAGTATACAGAAACAATAACTAACCTCCTTGTTATGTGCCCCGAAGAGGCAGTCAACGAATGCTTTTATACGTTGCTGATTTCGGGGTTTTTTTTACCTTCGGCAGAATCGGCCGGTGAGAATACTTGTAATGACGGTATAATCATGTAACGCATCATTTTTACGGCTGAAAAAACTTGGATGGAAAGATCTTGATTCCAAGGCCTGCGGGGTTGAGGGATGTTCTATGGTGTGCTTGCCGATAGCGTAGTAGTGCTGCACTTCCTCTGGATCGCGTTCCTGGTTTTCGGCGCCATTTGGGGAAAGAAAAACCACGTGGTGCGCATGGTTCACGTTCCGGGGCTCATCTTTGCCTGTTTTCTCGAGATTTTCGGCTGGTACTGCCCGCTCACCTATCTCGAGATCTGGCTCCGGGCGAAACAGGGGCCGTCCCATGTGTATGCAGGGTCATGTATCGCCCATTACCTGGAAAAAGTTGTCTACATTCAGATTCCCCGCGGGGCACTCGTATTGCTCACCATGCTCGTTTTACTCTTCAACGCCTTGATATACCTGCGCGGCAGGAAGAATTGACCGTGCCCGCTCGTTATCCTATGGAGAAACGCGGCTCCTTTACCTTCTCGCTGAGGCAGACAGGGCATTTCCCCGGCTTTGTCAACCGCTCTCTCTTTGCGAATACGAAACCGCATTTCCCGCACGAAGCGGCATGTACCAGAAATCTTACCCCTCCCCTGTGGAGCATGATCCTGATATGTTCGAGATGGCCGGGCACCTCTTTTTCCGATATGCCCGTCTCCATTGATATTTCCTTCGCGGACAGCTCCCCCTTCCGAAGGAGAGCCACAATCTCATGGCGGATGGTATCCTGCTTTTCTGCGGGGACAAAAGGGTCTCTTGATTTCTTCCTCATACATACACCTGGATATTGACGGCACCCTATCCGCCTGCTTTTTCCGCCTTTTCCGGCACATCCGGATGTTTTATGGGGAATCCTTTGATAAAACCGATGATTATCAGTGCGGCAGGGACAAGCTGAGCAACAACAATGAGGGCTCCAAACAGAATGAATATCCAGCAGCATCCGCTTTCCAGAATCCCCGAATGCGCGAAGGCGGATGAAGGGGCCATACCATGCAATACCGCTGCAATTAGAAGACCAGTAATATTTTTCATACTCATTACCTCCCAACCCCGGCATGTACCCTCTCCGCTCTCTATACCGTGGGAAATATATTCACCCGGTAAATCCTTACGCCTAGGAGCCATTGCCCGACCTGCCCCCCATCTCCATACGCTTGGGAGATTTCCTCGTTTTAACAACCCTCTTGTACGTTTAATTATATCACAGCTGATTACAGCTTTTAAAAATTTTACGATTTTTCATATAGTTATCAGTCTACATAATTGTTTTTATATAATTTGAACGCAAAAATATTTTGAATTCATTACCTTTTCATGGAACACCCCACTTCATTTCTTATCGTTTTCCTTGTCTGTCAGCGGTGGGGGGAAGAGTTACATTGGCGCGTTGGAGTGCCCAAAAGATTGACGCGGACTCGCGCATGCGGTAATCTTCAAGACTGTAGTGCTGTAATGAGAAAATACTTCCTGCAGCGTGTCAAACGTGCAGAGCAAACCGAAAGCAGGCACCATGATATGAAAAAACTCGGCAAACCAGAGAAATATTTCCCCTATGACATCCAGATAAACAAAAGTGCATGGAAAGAATTTGCCCTTGATTCCGCGGCAAAAAAGCTGCGCGCCCAGACAAATGTTCCGGATATTGTATTTTACCGCCATGTGGCGAAAAGCCTGAATCAGCAACCGGAAAGGCGGGGCAAACCTGCAAAGGCAGGAAACATTACCCTCTATGCGCTGTTGACAAGGATTTGCCGTCATCTTCTCAACCGGTATGTGACCGACATGTATCCGGAGATTCTCGACAGAATCCTCGACAAAGAAAGCCTGGAATACCTTTCAGGAGACCTGTTTGCCTCACTGAACGGTTTTGTGGAGCATTTCCCCGGATCGCGGGTTATCGAAAAAAAAGCACCTGCAGCTGACTACATTTCCACAAGCGACCCCGGCGACCGCAGAAAGAAGATGATCATCGGGGAATTTCTGCTGCACAGGATTTCAACCGAAAATCCGGCACTCACCGAATTTCGGGTACTATTCGACGATAGCCCCCTTCTTGCGGAAACCCCTTTCGGGAAGGTTGTGGCAACCCTCGACGAGAGGCTGGCAGACGCACCTCCCTTTGAACCGTTTCCTCATCCAATAATGGAGTTATTGCGCTTGCCGATCCGGTTTTCACCTTCTTCCCTTGCCGGGCAGCTGGAATATATCAGGATCAACTGGGCTGCTCTGCTGCCCGATGAACTCCTTTCGGAAATACTGCTCGGCTTTGCTATCCTTCAGGAAGAGGAAAGGGAATGGTGGAGCGGCCCCGGCAAACCCCAGGTCATGGAATTTCGCAAGAAAGAGGTGGGTGCAGGTAAAGACCATTTTGACTACCCCGAATATGAACGGTTTTCCGCTGACGCAGACTGGATGTCCAATGTGGTCATGATAGCCAAGATGGTTTACGTCTGGCTGGATCAGCTTTCGAAACATTATGGCCGCGACATTTCCCGCCTGGACCAGATCCCGGACGAAGAGCTCGACCGGTTGGGCCGCTGGGGATTCAACTCCGTCTGGCTGATCGGCGTGTGGGAACGCTCCCCTGCTTCCGAGAAAATCAAACGGCTCTGCGGAAATCCCGAGGCCGTCTCGTCCGCCTATTCCCTGTACGATTACACGATCGCTTCCGACCTGGGCGGTCAGCCTGCCCTCGATAACCTGAAAGAGAGGGCATGGCGACGCGGCATACGGCTGGCCAGCGACATGGTTCCCAACCATACCGGCATTTATTCGAAATGGACCCGGGAGCATCCCGACTGGTTCGTACAGCTCGATTATCCTCCTTACCCCGCTTACACTTTTACGGGCCCCGATCTCTCCTATTCCCCCGAGGTCGGCCTGTTCATCGAGGATGGCTACTGGGACCGGCGTGATGCGGCTGTAGTTTTCAAACACGTTGACAACCACTCCGGAAGAGCCCGCTACATCTACCACGGCAACGACGGCACCAGCACCCCCTGGAACGACACCGCCCAGCTCAATTATCTCATCCCCGAGGTTCGGGAGGCGGTAATCCGCACCATAATCCATGTGGCACGGCAGTTTCCCATCATCCGTTTCGATGCCGCCATGACGCTGGCGAAAAAACACTACCAGAGGCTCTGGTATCCCCAGCCCGGTCATGGAAGCGGCGTGCCGTCCCGCGCCGAACACGGAATGAGCAGGGAGCGGTTCGACGAACTGTTCCCCCATGAATTCTGGCGCGAGGTGGTTGACCGGATGGCGGTGGAAGCCCCCGATACGCTACTTCTTGCCGAAGCCTTCTGGCTCATGGAAGGATATTTTGTCAGGACCCTGGGTATGCATCGGGTATACAACAGCGCATTCATGAATATGCTGAAGATGGAAGAAAACGCCAAATACAGGCAGACCATAAAAAATATCCTGGAATTCAACCCGGAGGTCCTGAAACGATTCGTAAACTTCATGAGCAACCCAGATGAAAGGACCGCCATAGACCAGTTCGGCAAGGAGGGGAAATATATCGGTGCGGCCGTACTGCTGGTAACGATGCCGGGTCTTCCCATGTTCGGCCACGGCCAGATCGAGGGATTTACCGAAAAGTATGGCATGGAATATCGCAGGGCCTACTGGCAGGAAGAGATCGACCGGCATCTGGTGACAATGCATGAACACAGGATATTCCCCCTGATGAAAAAGCGCCGGCTGTTCAGCGGTTCCGAGAATTTTGCCCTGTACGACTTTTTCGCAGGCGACCGGGTCGATGAAAACGTCTTTGCCTACAGCAACCGTGCAGGCGGAGAAAAAGCCCTCATTTTCTATAACAACAAATTTGCTTCGACGGCGGGCTGGATCAGGACCTCTGCGGCAAGCGCCGTGAAGAGCGATGGGGGAGAAACCGTCCTGATTCGGAAGACCCTGGGGGAAGCCCTTACTTTCAACCACGACGGGCGCTACTATTACGCTTTTCGTGATTATGCGTCCGGCCTGGAATATCTCCGCCACGGGGAAGAACTTGTGGAAAAGGGCATGTATGTTGAGCTGGAGGCCTACGAGTACCACGTATTCCTGGACTTTCGAGAGATCCGGGACGATGATTTCGGCACCTGGGGTCACCTCTGCGGGAGACTGAATGGAAGGCCGGTGGAGAGCCTGGAAGAGGAAGTCAAGCAGATCCGGTTTGCCGGCATCATCGCTTCTTTTGCCTCATTACTCTGTGCATTGTCCGAACGCCTGGACATACTGTTCAAGCCGGATGCCGTGCCTCACCCCGGGAAACTAAAAAGCGAAACCCTGCATACCGAAATTACGACATTCCTTTCGGCAGTAGCGGAGCATACGGGCAGACAGGAGAACATTGAACGGGTTGCGGACAAGATAATCACGGAACTTCATGGAGCCGCACGGCTGATGGGAATGCGCAGCCGCAGGAAATCGGAGGCCAGGGCACTGCAATTCCTGCAAGCAGGATTTCAGGACAGGGAATGCGAATTCAACCGGCTTTTCCTTGCAATCTTTATTATTCTGCACAGGATTGCCGAGACAGTGGATTCTGAAAGCGGGGCATTGAGCTCTGCACTGCTGATCGATGAATTCGGCCTTGCCGGTACATTGAGGACAACAATGCAGGGATTTTCGGAAACCAGACCTTCTTTCAACTCCCCATGGGATGCCGGGACCGAGGTATTACTGATGAGAATTCTCATTGCCCAGCAGTCTTTCTTTGCCGGCCGGGAAGAAACGCACGGATCGGCGCACTTCGGGAAGCTTCTCGAAGAAGAAAAGACACGTCAATTCCTCCTCGTCCATTGGAGCAACGGGGTGGAGTGGTTCAACAAGGAGCGTTTTGAAGATCTGTCAAGATGGCTCTTCCTGGCAAATATGATTGACACCGTCGTTGGAGCCGGTGAAGATGAGGAGATTTGCGGCATGGTTGTCAGCCGGTATGAAACAGTCCTGAATCTATTGTCGGCGGTTGAACGTGCCGGCTATCGGACGGATTCCGTGCCGTCACTGCTATAATTCCCGTCTCGATAATTTTCTTGACACGGGATTTACGGATATATAATGTTACTTTTCGGCCGACAGAGGTGCCACAGCCTGCAAAAAGGGACTAACCGCAATGGCTCGACAAAGATCAGAGACATTTTTCAACATAAGGATTCACAGATTTTTCAAGGAGGAAAGTGCATGAACGTAACGGTAAAGCTCTTCGCCACGTTCAGAACCGGCAGGTTCAATTCTGAAGTCCGGGAATATCAGCCGGGGACAACGGTGAAGAAAGTCATCGATGAGTTGAACCTCCCTCTGGATGACATTGGTGCCACCCTTATCAACGGCCGCCATGTGGAAGAGGACATGGAACTGCAGGAAGGCGACATGCTTTCCATCTTCCCCCTCGTCGGCGGAGGATAGGATGGAGAAGTTACGAGATTTCCTGCGCGCCCTGGCCGATGACGACCTGCTATCGTGGCACCACCAGACTTTTGCCGCAAAGTATTTCACCATGTCCCTTGCCCAGGTGGAACGGATCGCGCTGGAAATGGGGCTCCTTCCCGCGCGCTATCAGAGGAACAGAAAGACCATCTCCGTAAAAGATCAATTGAGTCTTTTTCGCAGCCATGTGGCAGTCATCGGTTGCGGAGGGCTTGGCGGTTATGTGATTGAAGAATTGACCCGTCTTGGGGTCGGCAGGATAACCGGGATCGACCCGGATATTTTTGAAGAGCACAACCTGAACCGGCAGCTATACTCCACTCCCGAAAATCTGGGCAACCCGAAAGTCGAGGCGGCAGCGGCTCGCGTGGCGAAAATAAATCCTGCCGTTACATTCGTTCCCGTCAGGGTAGCTTTCAGTAAACTGAATGGATTTGAATTACTGCAGGGTGTCGATCTCGTAATCGATGCATTGGACTCTATACCCGTTCGTCTGGAACTTGCCGAAATAAGCGCGGAATTGAACGCCCCCATGGTGCATGGAGCGATTGGCGGATGGTACGGCCAAGTGGTAACCCAATTCCCCGGT
Source organism: Geobacteraceae bacterium (assembly GCA_017861285.1). Classification (GTDB taxonomy): domain Bacteria; phylum Desulfobacterota; class Desulfuromonadia; order Geobacterales; family Geobacteraceae; genus CAIWTU01. Next base: position 28,748 of record JAGFXO010000003.1, read on the forward strand.
GAAAATACCCTCAGAAAGATATACAACCGTTCGCTCCAAAGCAAGGGTATCGAAAAAGGTCTCGGAAACCCGTCCTTTACACCGGCTGTCGTGGCAAGCATGCAGGTAGCCGAAGCATGCAAGATTCTGATTGGGCACGGCACTCCGCTGAACAACAGGAAGCTGCACATCAATCTCCTTGACATGGAAGTCGAGGAAATCAGATACTGAGAGGTTCCCCACGAATTTGCTGCGGGGCAACTTTCCGGTAAACACCAATATCATTGAAAATCCCTGAACCGGATCACGGGAGTTTTTCCGGAAAAGGGATAACCCGTCAACCGGAAATTCGCGGCGGCCTCTTATGTCGCCAGCGGCGGATTTTCCGGTTTTTTGTTTTTCACGGGAACCATGGACAAGTTTCTTCTCATCATAATCCCATTCATGTCGGCCATGGCGCTGCGACGGTTGGACCTGCTCCGCGCCAGGCATGCAGAAATCATTACCTCATATGTAATAAATTTTTCCCTGCCATGCCTGACCATCATGACAATCAGCACCCTGGACCTGAAAAATACGAATTTCGCACCGGTTCTCATGGCATGGGTCGTTATGGCGGCAGGCGCCGGTCTTGCCTACTTTGCGGGGAGAATTCTCAAGCTGACCGGCGGGAAACTCCGTTCTTTCGTCCTTGTCGTTACCTTTCCCAATACCTGCTTTCTCGGATATCCCCTGACGTTTGCCCTCTATGGCAGCGCCGGTCTGCCCTTTGCGGTCATCTACGACCAGATGGGAATGGTCCCCCTGTTCCTCACCCTGGGATTTCTAGTTGCAGGCGGCAAAAAAAGCCTCGGCAGCGCCATGAAATTTCCCCCTTTCATTGCCATGCTCTTTGCTTTGATCATGAATATGGCCGGATTGACCATCCCGGAAATAATTGCATCAGTGCTGAAAGGAGCGGGGTGGACCACTCTTCCCCTGACAATTTTTCTCATTGGAATGAAAGTCTCACTCACTGCCGTGCATGACTGCAAAACGGTGGCAACAAGCCTTGTGCTTCGCATGGTTGTCATACCCGCGCTTCTCTTTTTTTCGCTGGCCTTACTGGGTTTCAAAGGGCTTCCCTATGAAGTGACGCTATTGGAGAGCGCCATGCCCCCGGCGCTCACCACCAGTATTCTGGCGTCCAGATACAAGCTGGATGAGGAGTTTGCCGTAGCATCCATCAGTGCGGGAACTATTCTGTGCATGATTGTCTTTGCGATTCTTACCTTTTTTCGATAAACTGGCTGGCGATCCCCGCGCAAATATCAGCCATGGAGGAGAAAAAATATGAAGAAAAAGATCGGAGTTGTTTTGTCCGGGTGCGGCGTCCGGGACGGCAGCGAAATCCATGAAGCAGTGCTTACCCTGCTGGCAATCGACAGGAACGGAGCAGAGGCCGTCTGCATGGCCCCGGATGTTGATTTTGCCGAAGTGAATCACCTGACCATGGAGGAAACAGGGGGAAAACGCAATGCGCTGGTGGAATCCGCCAGGATTGCCAGGGGCAAAATCAGGAACATCAGGGACGTGGATCAGGGCGATCTCGATGCTATCATATTCCCCGGCGGTTTTGGCGCCGCGAAAAATCTCTGCGACTTTGCGGAAAAGGGGGCCGGTGCCACGGTTCAGCCTGAAGTTTTTCGGCTGTTGAGGAGGATGGCCGAGGCCGGAAAACCGATAGGGGCAATTTGCATAGCCCCCGCTCTGGTCGCGGCAACGCTCGGCAAAGAGTTCGCACCGGAACTCACGATCGGCAATGATGCGGGGACCGCGGCTGAAATCGTAAAGACCGGCAGCAGGCATGTGGAATGCCCTGCCAGCGGAATTATCGTTGATGCCCGGCATAAAATCGTCTCCACTCCCGCCTACATGCTTGCGGCCGGAATATCCGAAACGGCCGAGGGGATAGACAAGCTGGTCAGGGAAGTGATGAAACTGGTGTGAGAGAACATCGGGTGCCGGCGGTACAAAGGCGAAGAATGTATTTTCCTGTGGACAAGTCGTTTATTCCTTTGCAGGAATCTATTTTCAGGCTACAATGAAGCGCATGCCCAAGGTATTCATAATGAAGGAGGAGAACAATGAAAAAGCTTTTTATTCTTGCATGTTCAGTTAGCGTATTGGTTCTTTTATCGGGCGCAGCTTTTGCCGACAGTATCAAGGGAAGGATTGGGGTAACCGGTCGCCTCGGCTTCCTTATTCCATCGGACAGTGATGTATACGACGCCCCCTACGAACTAGACACTGATGTCGGATTTATCGGCGGCGGCGGTTTGATCTATGGGATCACCAAGAATTTTGCGGCGGAACTGGACATAACCTATACCGAGTTTGACGCCGATGCGGGCCCTTACAAGGCAGCGGATTTCGAGACTACGAACATATCACTTGGTGCCCAGTACCGCTTTGTTGACCTGCCGTTACGACAACTGGTCCCCTATGTAGGTGCCGGAGTGGACATTCTGGTTAATGATGCAACAAATGCCGAGGTCGACACAACCGCAGGCATCCATGTGAGCGGCGGAGTGGATTACTTTGTCCTGAAACAGCTTGCCCTGACCGCGGAAGCCAAGGCGGTGCTGGCTCCCGATGCGGACATAAAGTACCAGGGAGCGCATGTGGGAGACTACGACCCTTCCAGCTTTGCCACAACATTCGGAGTCAGGTACTTCTTTAACTGAAGTGGCAGCACTCTTGAGGATCAAGCAAAAGACTGCTCACCAGATCAACTGGTGACTTGAATTCTGAAAAAAAATCTGATTGATACGAATCCCCTCACCATCTCGGGTTGAGGGGATTTTTTACATAAAAATGAATACTTAACTGAACGAGCGGGGTCATTTGACCGGCTATGAATTGGGAATACGCTATTTTCCTTGAACAAACAAAAGGATTTTCAGGAGTGCTGTCGAATCAATGAAAAAGGGGCGCAGCTACCGGCCGCGCCCCCCGAAATCCGAAATAACACCTCTTTCAGACATCCTCTTCTTCTCCAAAAGAAATTTCGTTATAAACGCGTTCCTCTTCAAAGCGCCTCGTCTGGGCCTGCATTTTCTCTATGTCGGATTTGCACCTGACGCAGTAACGGGCGAAGGGCAGAACCTTCAGGCGCCCCAGAGGGATCTCGTCGCCGCACTCCTCGCAGACTCCATATTCGCCCTCTTCAAATCGCAAAAGAGCCTCTTCGATATTGCGCAGTTTTTCCCTTTCCCGGTCTCCCAGGAGCAATCCCAGTTCCCGGTCACGTTCGCTGGAAGCCTGGTCATAGATATCCCCGCTCGGCTCACCCGTGGGGAGATCGGAAGTCGATTTCAGCGATTTGCTGATCTCATTGAGGGTTTCCGCTTTCATCTGCAGAAGGATTTTCTTTATCTCGTCCAACCGTTCAACCATTCAGTACACTCCGTATTTTCAATATGTTCCGGTTTTGAGTTTCGAAATAATATCGTAATTTGCCAGTTTGTCAAGAAAAAAGCCGGGAAGCAAATCGATCATGTGCAAGGGTCTGAAACGATTTCTCCGATAAGGTCGTAGTCGGACGAGTCAGTGATCTTGAGCGTCACAATATCTCCGACCATTGCATTTCCCGCGGTGATGTATACCTGCCCGTCAATGTCCGGTGCCTGTCGGGACGAGCGTCCTTTCAGCAGCAGATCCGTTTCGTCACTGTACCCTTCAACGATGACCCGTTCAAATCCGTCAATCAGGCGGCGGTTTCTCTTGAATGAAACACGTGCCTGGGTTTTCATGATTTTCTTGTATCTGTCCCTTTTTACCCTCTCGGAAACCTGATTGGCCATTTCCGCTGCGGGGGTGCCCTCCTCTTTGGAATAGCAGAAAACCCCGAGCCTGTCGAACTGGGCCTCTTCGACAAAATGCAGCAGTTTCCTGAAATCTTCATCTGTTTCCCCCGGGAAACCCACGATCAGGGAGGTCCTCAAGGCCAGTTCAGGCAATTCCTCACGCAGTCTTGCCAGCAGTGCCCGGATCTCCGCCTCACCTCCGCGGCGCCCCATTTTTTCGAGGATATGGTCGCTTATGTGCTGCAGGGGGATGTCGAGATATTTGCAGATTTTATCCTCGGTCTTCATGAGCTGAATCAGGCTTTCGGTAATTCCGTCAGGATATGCATACAGGAGACGTATCCAGGACAAGCCCTCTATCGTGACCAGTTCCCTGATCAGGTCCTCAAGGGTTCCCCCCCCCGGAAGGTCTTTGCCGTAACGGGTAATGTCCTGGGCAATGACATTGAGTTCCCTGGCTCCTCCGGCTACCAGTTCCCGGGCTTCCTCGAGCAGCCTTTCCATCGGCCTCGATCGGTACGAGCCGCGCAATGCAGGGATGATACAATAGGAACAGCAGTTGGAGCAGCCTTCGGCAATTTTCAGGTATGCAGTATAGAGAGGGGTGGATTTCAACCTGGGGAAATTTTCATCATAGATGAGATTCGGATCTCCAATATATCTCAACTGCCCGGGCATATCCTTTTTTTCCGCGATGATTTCGGCAATCTTCGGGTAATCACCCGTCCCGACGAAGATATCGACCTCCGGAAGTTCTCTGCATAACTCCTCCTGGTAGCGCTGGGGGAGACAACCGGTAACTATCAGCAGCTTGCAGCGCCCGTCATGCTTCCTGTCCGCCAGGTCAAGGATCGCGTCGATGCTTTCCTGCTTCGCCTCCTTAATAAAAGAACAGGTGTTGACAATGATGATGTCCGCTTCTTTTTCATCGGTTGTTATTTCGTACCCCTCCCGATTGAGGAAGCCAAGCATAACCTCCGCGTCAACAAGGTTTTTCGGACAGCCGAGGCTGACCATGCTGACTTTTTGCAGTTCATTCGAATCCGTCACTACCCATTTCCTCCTTCTTACGTCTCGCGATCACTACTGCCTGAAATTCAGAAACTGCAATTCAACTCCGAGGTCCTGGCCTTTCAATATCCTGATAACCTCCTGCAGGTCATCGATATTTTTCCCGGTTACCCGCACCTGATCTTCCTGGATCTGACCCTGCACTTTCAGCTTCGTGGTCTTGATCAGGGAAAGGATTTCCTTTCCCTTTTCCTTCGAAATCCCCTGCTGGATGGTGATGATCTGCCGGACCATTGCCCCCGACGCAGCCTCGGCCTTGCCATACTGCAACGCCTTCGGGGATATGCCCCTCTTGATGAATTTTGACTGCAGAATATCGATGACTGCCTTCAGCTTGAAATCATCATCGGCGAGCACCCTGATGCTTTCCTTTTCCAGTGTGATTTCGCTTTTCGAGTTCTTGAAATCGTAACGCTGGGCAATTTCTTTCGTCGTCTGGTTGACCGCATTATCGACCTCCTGCATATCGACTTGTGATACGATATCGAATGACGGCATATGGTTACTCCTGTGCTTTTATCTCTTTATGACCTCTACCCCCTGAGGGATACGGAACGTGAACAGGGAATTCCCCAATCCCCGGTTAACCCTGATTTTGCTGAACTCGAGGACGGTCTTGGTGCCGAAAGAATCATGAACAACCGATGAGACGATGGGAAAGAGGTCGTGCACCCTGCCGTCCTTCATGAATTTTTCAACCGCATCCGCCGACACCGTAACCTGGAGCTTGGCCAGCACCCGGTTTTTCTTTTTCGGCACCAGCAGAAGGACGAAATCTCCCTTTTTATCCAGTCCGCTGCCGACAAAGCTTGCGGAATAATCCTTGCTGACATTGTCCATCCCGGTCAGGTAATTGAGGGTGACCCCGTTTTGTCCCTGAAACATACTGGCCATATCGCTCGTCATGACCTGTTTCTGCTCCGGGAGGTAGAACCACACCGTCCTCCCGTTGGAAACAATCTGTTGCAGCGGTTTCGCATAATTGAAGCGAAACATTGCTGGAGCACCGGCCGGTTTTTTTATCATGAGCGTACCGTAGCCGCGCTGCTCTTTTTTAATGGATGCCAGCGCAGTACGCTGGGTGAACTCTGCCTGCACGTCATTGAGAGCCCTGTAGCCCTGCTCGAGCGTGGCGACAACGTCTTTCACTTCGGCGCCGGCACACCATGCCTGGTTCCCCAGGGCACAGTCGAAAAACAGAACGCCTAAAAAAACAAACAGATATAATAATTTCCTCATGGAATCCCCCTGACCGTTCATCGGTATTTTCCCTCACGGCTGTTGTTTGCTTCGTTTGTGGTGCGTATTTTCTCAGCCAACCGGACAAACCGGCCCAGCCCTGGCATTTTCTATCAGCAGTCGAAACTTTTTTGTTCGTCGCAGAACTCCACCGGCTACAAAAGTCTCTCCGTGTCAAGGACTATCACCGCCTGTCAAGGACTATCACCGCCCTTCCGTCTCCCAGTATTGCCCCGCCGGCCGCACCTTTCAGCGAGCCCATGGGTCTTCCCAGCGGTTTCAGGAAAACTTCCCGCTGACCTTCAAAACGGTCGACCACCAGCCCTACCTTTTTTCCCCGCAATTCAGTTATTATTGTCGGCACAAAGTCGCCGGAAATGCGGGAGTGAGGAACTCCCAAAAGCCGATTGAGGCTCAGAACGGATATCACTTCATCGTCAAGGCGCAGAACTCTCCGCTTCCCCTGGCTCGTTATCTGGCTGCGTCTCACATCCAGTACGCGCAGGATCCTTCCAATCGGGAAACCTACCGTAATGTCGGAACAGGTGACCAGCAGGACATGGATGATTGAAACCGTCAAGGGTACCGTAATGGCAATCCTGGTACCGCGGCCAACTTCCGAATCAATCGAAATCCTTCCGCCAAGAACCTGGACGGAGTTCCTGACAACATCCATTCCGACTCCGCGCCCGGAAATATCCGTAACCCTGTGAGCTGTGGAAAAGCCGGGAATGCAGGTAAGCATGAATGCCTCCTTGGGAGAAATCACCCTTCCATCCTCCGGTTTTACCAGCTTTCTCTCAATTGCCGATTCGATCAGCCGTGCCGGGTCCATGCCTCTGCCGTCATCAGCCACGGTTATTGCAACATGATCCTTTTCCCTGGCAATCTCAAGGGTTATCTTTCCAGAAGGCGGTTTGCCGGCGGCAAGACGCTCTTCCATTTTTTCCAGGCCATGGTCGACTGCATTTCTCAACAGATG
>JAGFXO010000099.1 GCA_017861285.1 Geobacteraceae bacterium
CCGAAGGCCACGCAGGGTTGCCGGGCACCCAATCGAGATACGCCACCTGGGCGTACGGGTACGCATATGATACAACCACGGCGGAACTGGAGAGCAACGAGCGATCCTGCACATCAGGCGGGGGCCGCATGAGGGCGATTCCAAGAACCAAGAGATGCTGTGAGACGTAAATCCAATCTGTCATCGTGAAGGTGGACGTCAGAAAAAAGAGCACAACGAGCTCCGCCGACGTAACGCCGAACAGGAGAAAGTCACCGAGCCTTCGCCGGGATATTCCGGATATGTTCGACCTCCCCCAGGTCATCCCACTACCCCGCAGAAATGCAGTCCCTGCTCGGAGGCCGCCACTCTATAGAGCGACCGCGGACTGACTTTTACTTCAAGCCTACGTCCTTGAGTGCCTGTTTGCAGCGGTTGCTCACCTTGGCGTCGTTTTTCTGGATGCACTCCAGAAGACGCCCCTGTCCGGCTGCACCGCCTGCACAGTACTGCTTCAGGTCGGAGAAACAACGGATAAACCTTAATTCATCTCGGCACTTCTCGCAACTCCTCAGACGTTTTCGTTCCTTACATTTTCACGATGGGCAAAGAAAGACGACAAACAGTTTGCTTTTCCGGTGTTTCTATCTTCAGTCTTCCGCCCATGTAGTTGACCAGCCGGACGGTAATGTGAAGGCCTCTGCCCCTGCCCTTATCGGTAGTCAGCGGGCCTTTCCCAGTCAAAAAACTCGATCCCTTCCAGGGAAGCCGGACGGTCCCCGAACACCAATACTACGCGCAGACCATCGGTTGTATAGTGACCATCCTCAGGCGAAGCTTTTGTCCGTGTTTGTTGTGGTCTCCCCGAACCTTTGACATGGCCTATTTTGATCAACGCCTGGGAATACGCCAAATCCTGGATGATGTCATCACGCGCCTCGTCCACGTAAGGATCCAAAGGATGCGTCACCTCCAAAGGCGCTTTGTCTGCGAAACGTCCCCCCAGACGTCTGCCCGTTTGGGCAACCCAGACGGTTTTGCCTTTGTACCGCATCGGCATCTGCCAGAGCCGGATAACATGCGCCTGAGGTTTTGTGTACCCCCGGTTCAGCTTGCGCGCGGAAAGATCCTGGGCGCGTCCGAAGGCATAGCGCGGATCCAGCAAATGGTACCGGTAGCCCCTGCGCGCAAAAGCGGTTATCCAATCGTCAATCTGGCCGATAATCACGACATTGAGGGGCTCGCCATTGGGTGTGCCGTCGTTTTCCGACACACAGCAGGGCAGCTGTTCCAGAACGTTACGAAGCGCAGTCTCGCTTTCCATTTCTTGCAACTCGGAGGCCGAAAACAGTGTCTCTATGCCGTCGAGGATATCTTGCCCCTGTTTTGCATCCGGATTGAGCGCGAAGAACGTAAAATTCTGGCTGAAACCGCGGCCTACCACGTCGACATCGATGACCTTCACCCCCCATGTCCAGTTGGTGAAGATGTATCCGGACGCACGTGACCCCGGCTCGATGAGGCTTCGGATAGGAAAATTCAGGTTCAGCAGGTGCTCATCAAGCGCCGCGTTCGAATCAGCGGCAAAGGATTTGTGATAGAGGAAGGCCACTTCCATCGGCGCAAAATATTCGGGATCAATGGCCGTCGGCATCAACATAAGCGGATGATCGCTGTTGTTTTCAATCTCAAGCCACACCGCTTGAATTCTCTTCCGGGAGAGATCGATCCCGAAGATCTGCCTCGCCTCCTGGTCACTCACGACGGCGGCCCATGCCCGAATCCCGTTTCTTTCCTTTGTCAGAGCCCGTTTCTGTACCGGAGCTTCGTCAATCGTCGCCGGCTTTTCAAAAGTGGCGCAGGCATGTATGAACAGCGCAAGACAGATCAGGGAGCCGACGATACATGATCGCTTCATCTCTGTATAATGTATTTTCTTCATCTCATGACCTTCCTGAACAACGTTTCTTCAATGTTGGCTGTTGCGTAGACCACCGAGGCTCTATTTCCATCTGCCAGGATGAGCCAATGGGCTTTCCCATTCAAGCTGTTCTATCTCAGAGATGCTGTAGGGTCTCGGCTCCAAGAAAAGCACCGCGCGCAATCCATCGGTGTAGATGGGATCTCCCCCCAGATTCATCCGGGGCGCCTCCTTGCTGACAACCCCGACACCCTTGACATATCCGATTCCGGCCAGTGCCTGCGAATACGCCAGGTCTTCGACAAAGTAGCGGCGCGCCTCATCCACGTCCGGGTCAATAACATGGGTAGCGAGGGTGGGCGATTTGAACGTGAATTTCACACCGATATCCCGGCTGATCTGGCCGACAAAGACCCTCTTGCCGCGAAAGCGGATGGGGCTCAACCAAAAACGCATGTGGTTGCGCTCATTAACGGAGCCGCGCGCTTTCTGCCAACCGACATCCTGGGGTCTTCCATAAACATGCAGCGGGCTGATGGGTGCGTAACGGTAGCGTTCGCCTTGCAAAAACGACTTGATCGAACGCAAAATGGCCCGGGACCACATAACCTCCGTGAGGTGCCAGTTGCGGCGAACAAGAGCCGGTACGATATCGTCGGGTTCCCCCACGATAACCAGATTGAGGAAATCGCCGTATTTGTCTCCATCAGCATTGGTGGTGCAGCACGGAAGCTCTTCGAGTACCCGGCGCAGCTCTTTTTCGTCTTCGATTTTGATGATATCTCCGATGTCATACAGAGTTTCGTAATCGACCAGTTTGTAATCGGCTTTGAAATCCGGGTCGGGGATAATGAACGAAAAGCTCTTCACTTTTTCCCGGGAAACGAGATCGATGTCTATGGCCTTGACGCCTTCGTCCAGGTTGACGAGCGCAAAGCCGGCTTCCGTTGATCCCGGTCGAACAGGGTTTTTGAATTCCAGGTTCCGAAAATGTTCATTGATTTTCCGGTAGGCTTCATCCGAATCCTTACGGAAAGCGAAGGCCGCCTCTGACGGAGAGAAGTAATCGGGATCCAACCCGGAACGCAGAAACCAGTATGTGTCTGCGCTTTGGTTCCTGACTTCCAACCATACCGGTTGGATGTTTTTCGATGCCAGGTCGACACCGTAGATTGCCCATGCTTCCGAGTTGGTCGGCACGGCAACGGTAACCGTCACATCCTCGTTGACGCTACTTTTGGCCCGGTTCTTGTAGGCCAATGGATCTACTGAAGGCGGTTTGGTTGTCGCGCAGCCCTGCATGACAAGCATGAGCACTGCCAAAGGGATCATCCATAATTTACAGGGGCTTTTTGACTTCGATCGCTTCATGCTGAAACTCCTCGATTTTCATGTCCTGTTTGCGCAAACAGTGAAGCCACTCTGTATCGGTTGATTTGATGGAGGTAACGCTTGGTATTCCATCCCCTTAAAGCAAAGAGCTGGTTCACGCCACGGCTCATTTCTGGCCTGTTTCCACCATGATCGCCAAGGACTCCCTGGACATGACGACAACACGATCGCCCTCTTTTACGAGACCGAAGTTCGTCACGTCGCGCCTCACTTTCAGGATTTTCGTATCCCCTTCAGAGCTCTTGATTGTTACCGTCCGCCGGGTGTGGTCGATTGTCTCGACCTTCGCGGCAAACACAATGGCATGTGCAACGCCCCCGTTTGACTTCCCTCTGTTCGGCGCCGACAGAGTGGTTTGAGTTACAAAAGTCTTCGGCCTGGCATCGGAGTTTCTGATAGAAACCGTGATCGACTCAACAAACGTTGTGTTGACCAGATCGCCAACCTTTACCTGGTCGAAGGTTCTTTCCTCCTGCCCGGCATCAAACGTCTGCTGTGTTCCATCCCTTAATCTAAATGTTACTGTGCGCTTCTCATAGTCAATCATATCCACGGCGGCTGTGCTTACGACCATCTGAACGAAAATTTCCCCCGGATTCTCGTTCTGCCCTTTTGCTGCTTCAGTCTCCGGAGTCGCGGCCAGAAGAATCCACACGAATAATAGCAACGTCACAAGGGTCTTGGGTACGGGCATCGAAGCAACGTTATTGAACTTCACGGGCAGTTTCTCTGAAGGATTCATCATTTCAGTTCTCCTAACTCCCCAATGATAAAGGGGGAAGCGATATGCGATTCTTTACCAACCCAATCAGGCATGGATTTAATCCCCTTTTGTTCCGTTTCCCTCCTCTGTGAGCCGTGGGCGGTCAGGCTCGCTCTGGTGACAGAGCCATCCCTCATCCTCCTTAGAACTGGTACTGCAGGGCCAGTTGGAAGGCGTGAATTGCGGCGTCATCATATTCGCCGGCGACCGTGCCCGCCAGAGGACCTCTTGTCTGGTTTACCTTGAGCGTACCCAGCCAGGTCATCTCATAGGCGAAGTTGAGCAATAGATGTTCCTTAAGCTTGTATTGGGTTCCGGTTCCGAATCGGTAGGTTTCCCCCATGGGGAGCGCTACACTCCTATCCCCGGCCTTGACCGGCGAGGTGTCGTAGGAGGCGCCGAAGAAGAGGAGCCATGGTTGGGAGACCTGGTACTGGGCTCCCAGAGCGAAGTGCCACGTGTCCTTAAAATTCAGGTCGGTGGTAAGACTTGTGGGGTTGTTTGAGTTTACACTCACATCGACTTTGCCGAACCTGGACCAGTCCTGCCAGCCCACGTCACCCATGATTCCCCACTGGTTGGTCAACTGGTGATAGACACTCAACATAGCCATCTGAGGTACCCACACGCTCAGGTCTATGTCGGCTGTCGTCAGGCCCCTGGCCCTGAGCGCCGCCAGGAGCACAGGACCAACCCCGGTAAACCGCGGGGTGTCGCTGAATTCGAGTTTTACCTCGGAGAGATAGTTGATGCCGAACCGCGTTTTTTTGTCCAATTCATAAAGCAGACCGAGATTGGCTCCAAACCCCCAGGTATCGTCCTCTATCTTCAATTCGCCGTCGGGTCGCGCTTCGCCCACGTTATTGATCGCCGTCTCCTGTTCAAGGGACCCGTACATGGCGTTGAGGCCTGCACCCAGAGACAGCTTGTCCGTCACCTTGTATGCCACTGAAGGCTGAACCGTAAGTCCCTGTAATGCGTTACTCTTGACGTAATACCTCCCGACCCAGGATTCGCCGTAATCCTGGCTCAGACCGAAGTAGCCGAGGACACCGATTCCTGCTTTCAGGTCCGGTGAAATACTGTGAACGTAGTAGAGATTTCCCGTAGGCAGCCAATTCTGCGTATCGCCGCTTGGGCCCGCTGTGGTGGTTCTGGAGTCGGGTGAGAAATCTAAGTTCGTGTAGAGCGGTTGAATGCCGGTAAGCAATTCAGATTTCCTGAGCCGCGTCATGCCCGCCGGGTTGGTGAACAGGGTGCTGGCATCCGCTGCCCTGGAGGCCCATCCTGCAGACGCAAGACCTGTTTGGCTCGGACCCACCTCGTACAAGGCAATCCCTCCACCGTGGCCTGCAGAAGGAAACAGCACAAGCCCGACCAGCAGGTAAACCAGTAACGAGAATATTTGTCTTGCTCTGCGCATTACCCTCCTCCTTCTGTCTAAAAAAGGCCCGAAAGAGATCAAGGGCTCCTCTGATGCAATTTCCGGCAGAAAGCTAAACCGCTTCAGGCTCCCTGCGTGGATTGCGGCGGTTTATCAATATTTTCCCTTCCCGATAGAGAGGCTGTGTCATAATCGCAAACCCGGGACAGAGGCAGTCGAGTTCCAAAGCTTTCGAATGCGGATGTCTAGAGTATGGGAAATCGTCCCTCGTGGGAAATCAAATGTTTTCACGCGCTTGGGTCGCCTGATTTCAAATGCATAAAGGTTACCGCTCGAAATCTCTTCCACCCGACCGCCTCTGCCCCTGTTCAAGATGCTGGTTTTTTCACATTCTGACACAGCCTCTGAATGGAAGGGACAATTCGAATCATCGGCCTTCCTCTCCGGTATGACGAGCGCTGGGATGCTCATCCTTTTTTCACCTCTTTTCGGTCGTGACGAGGCTTCGAACGACCCAATTGTTGCTGACCACCGCCTTCTTCCCAGAGCCGAAATCCTCCCAGGAATGCATTGGCGTTGTCCCCTGCCCGGCACCCCGGAGGCAGATCTTTCAGTTTCTTGACGTTTCCTCCCCCCAGGACCACGTCGTCGCAGTTGAGGACGTCAATCATACGCTCAACACCGAACTCGACATGCCCCCGCCATTTCTTCTTGCCCAGCCGCTTTAACCCCCGCAGTCCGACGTAGTCCTCGTAGGTTCCCTTTTTGTACGAGAGGTGTCCCAGTTCCATGGGGACCACGGTGCCCTTTACAACCAAGGCAGAGCCCAGCCCCGTCCCAAACCCGAGGAACAGCATCGTTCCGTTCCTATAACTCCCCAGGGCTTGCATGGCCGCATCGTTAAGGAGCTTCACGGGGCATCCGAAGGCTGCTTCGAAGTCAAACCCGATCCAGCCCGGGGCAAGGTTATGCGGTTCGACGGCGATGCGATCCTTGAGAATCCGTCCGGGGTAGCCAATGGACACCACGTCATACTTCCAGTCGCCGGTGAGCTCCTTGACTCCGGCGACCATCTGCATGGGTGTCATCTTCGGCCCGGATGGAAAACGTCGGGGTTCCTCTTGTCCGGTGGCGAGGATTTTTACGCTGGTCCCTCCTACGTCAACCACCAACACGTTCATAGAAAACTCCTTTCGTTAGAAGACGGGGCGACGATGTTGCCCAGTTCGCCCGTTTTCAACAATTCCGCGATGCGACGCGTCGCAAAGATGGCCGTGCTGCCGGTGCCCAGGCCGACCCTCATCCCTGATTGCACAAATTGCACCGCGCGCTTCGCGGCCTCTTCCTTGAACTTTGCCTGAGGATCCGCTGGGGCCGAGGTTTGATTCATGCTGACTCCTTTATGCCGGCAGGGCCTTGACCTGCCCGCCGGCCGCCATATCCACCAGCCAGTGAAGCTCGCCGCTGAAGGGTAATATTCTCCATGCGACCAGCTTACCCAGCGTCTCCGGCGTCAGACGATCGCCCGGACTGGGCAATGATATCGGACATCAGGATATCATGACGGTCTCCTCGCTCACTTGAACGTCTGCGCCTTCTTGGCGAGCACATCCATCATTTCTTCCCACGACGTGACGAACGATTCGGCGCCTTCCTTTTGCAGCTGCGCCGCAAGCGCATCCATGTCGATACCCATACGCCGCAATTGGTAAATCACCTCATCGGATTCGCCGCCGCCGGCGGAGAGGATCCGCCCCAGCTCGCCATGCTCGCCAAACTTCAACAGCGTC
>JAGFXO010000100.1 GCA_017861285.1 Geobacteraceae bacterium
GTAATCGTATACTCCCCGCGGGAAAAGGTCAAGTTCCCGACGTGTTCGTGGAAGAACAAGGATGAGCCGAAAATGGAAGGAAATGAATTGTTTCGGCGGGGTTTTTATCGGAAATCATTCACAATCCCTCCGCTTTCGCAAGGTCTTGAGCACAATATCAAATTACGCATTCTTGAAGCGCATGGACAACGGCCTGTTTGTTCTGCTGACTTTTGACGCCTTGAGGAGTTTGCGTTTTCTCTCCATTTTGTTTTTCAGGCATTCCCGCAAAAACGCCAAATCCCGCATTTCGTCCAAAATGGCAAGATACCCGCAGTACATGACAAGTCCCGCTCCGAAGATGACTAAAGGTTCCATGGTCCACCCTCCTTGTGTTTTTCAACTGTTGCAAGGGTACCATGTGTGTGTGACATAATACGTCACACGGTTCGGCGTCTTGATTCCCATATCTTTACTAACAGAGAGAGAAATACAGAGAATCAAGTCATGAGCCTTCTAAAAAAATATGGGCAATAGGGGTGCTTGGAGTGTATTATGATCGCGGATAGCTGTTCTGCACGAAACTTTGCCATTTGAAAAAGGTTCCGGAATGCCGGTGTTTGCCGTCAGTGAAGAGAAAAACCGATGGTTGCGGGAGAGGATGGAGAAACTCGGTGTCCGTGAAGCCGACATCGAGGAGAAATTCGTACGCTCGTCGGGCAGGGGAGGGCAGCACGTGAACAAAACCTCTACCTGCGTCTGGCTCAGGCATATTCCCACCGGTTTGGAAGTGAAATGCATGAAAGACCGCAGCCAGTCGATCAACCGGTTCCTGGCT
Organism: Geobacteraceae bacterium; assembly: GCA_017861285.1. Taxonomy (GTDB): domain Bacteria; phylum Desulfobacterota; class Desulfuromonadia; order Geobacterales; family Geobacteraceae; genus CAIWTU01. The sequence goes on from JAGFXO010000100.1 coordinate 818, forward strand.
CGACGTGAACTCCTGGAAAAAATCGGACTGCTCGCGGGCGAGGTGACTCCCCGCGCCGGGAAAAGCGACAGGCTGAGGAAACAGAAAGCAAAGAGGAATAAAAGGGCAAGAGTAAAGTATCAAAATCCGGAGAACAGAGCCAATGAACAAAAAGGAAACCCTGAGAATACTTGAATTCGACAAAATTCTCAAAACGATAGCCGCTTTTGCCCACAGCGAAATTTCGGAACAGGCGGTCCTGAATATCCTTCCTCTCAAGGAACGGGAAAAGATAGTGAAGCGGTTCGGCCAGGCGGAAGAAATACGCGGGCTTTCCCGCATGGGGATACCCCTGCGGCTTGCCCCTTTCCAGGATATCCTGCCGATTCTCGAAAAGGTAAAGCCGGAGGGAGCCGTACTCGATCCCCGGGAACTGGTTCTTTTCATGCCGGTACTGAGGACTATGTCAGTGATTTCCTCCCAGTTGAGGTTCCGCACCGACCTGCCGCTTCTCAAGGATTTGACGGCCGTCTTGACGGGTTTTCCCGACATTCTGGCCCCCATGGAGCAGTCACTCGATTCCGAGGGAAACATCCTCGATACCGCTTCGCACCTGCTTTCCGAATTGCGGGCGAAGAAGAGAAACCTGACCGCGAGAATCCGCAAGAGACTGGAAGAAATTGTCCGGGATGAAAGAATCGCCATATTCCTGCAGGATGACTTCGTTACCCAGCGGGGAGGAAGATGGGTCATTCCGGTGAGGATGGATTCAAAGGGCCAGGTTGCGGGTGTCGTGCACGATGTCTCCAATTCCGGGGAAACGGCCTTTATGGAGCCCCTTGAAATTATCGGTCTTGCCAATGAGCTGGAAAATCTGGTTGCTGAGGAAAAGGTCGAGGAGATCCGCATCCTTCGCGAGATCTGTGGCTGGATACGTGAAGACTCCGTGGAAATCGAGTCACAGTTCACGGTCCTGGTGTACCTTGACCTGCTGAATTGCATAGCGCAGTTTGCCGAAACCATGGAAGCGCAAGTGCCGCTGATAGATGATGGTCCGGGGGTCAGGCTGAAGGGTGCCCGCCATCCGATTCTTCTGCTGCTGCGCAAGGATGGTGGTGTATCTGAAGTTGTGCCCCTGGATGTTGCCCTTGGCGGCAAAGATGCCGTTATGGTCATAACCGGCCCCAATGCGGGCGGAAAAACCATTTCCATCAAGACCGTCGGACTGCTGCAGCTGATGGCCCTCTCGGGTATTCCCGTTCCCTGCGATGCCACTTCCTCATTTCCGCTTATTCACGACCTGCTTGTTGATCTGGGCGACGAGCAATCCATCGAAAGCAGCATGTCGACCTTTTCGGCGCACGTTTCCAATATCGCGGAGATTCTGCGGAAGGCCGATTCCCGGACTCTTGTGCTGATCGACGAGATGGGAACGGGGACGGAGCCGGTTCAGGGGGCGGCAATAGCCTGCTCAGTGCTTCGTGAACTGCAGCAGAAGGGCGCGCTCGTTTTTGCCACAACCCACCTGACCGAAATCGCCGGTTTTGTGCACAAGACTGCGGGTATGGTGAATGCCGCGATGGAATTCGACCAGGAGACACTGACCCCGTTATACCGGCTGAAACCGGGGGAGCCGGGTCAGTCCCATGCCCTCGATATTGCACGGAGATATGGCCTCCCCGATTCCGTGATCGAATTTGCCAAGGGAATGCTTGGCCGCATGGATACTGAATTCCACAGTCTCCTGGCGGAACTGAGGGAAAAGCGCCGGCGCCATGAGGAGATGCTGCGGTCTCTGGCCTTGAAAGAGAAGGAACTGGAAGAAAAGGCAAGGGTGATGGCGGAGCGGCAGGCCGCAGCGGAACTGCAAAATAGGGAAGCGCTGGAAAGGGCATACGGTGACGCGCGGGATATCATTGCCTCCGCGCGGCGGGATACACGCGCCGTACTGGAAGAGGCAAGACGTGAAAAGAGCCGCACGGCCCTCAAGAAGCTGGAAGAAGCGGAGAAGCAGGTGGAGGAAAAGCTGCGGGAATTCCATCCGGAATCGACGGTATCTATTGATGAGATTCGGGAGGGCGACACCGTCTTTGTCCGGTCGATAGGGTATGATGCGTCTGTACTGAAGATAGACAGGAGGCAGAAACGGCTTCGGGTGATGGCCGGTGTCATGGATATCGAGGTTCCCGTGTCGGACATTTCGCCGAAAAAGGGTAAAGCGGCACAGCCTTCGAAAAAAGCGGCGCGGCGTCCCGTGTCGGCGGAAGAAACGGTGCCGTCGGAACTCAAGCTCCTCGGGATGCGGGTGGATGCGGCGTTGACCCGGCTGGAAAAGTTCCTCAATCATGCCTCACTGGAAGGGCTGCGGGAGGTACGGATCATCCATGGCATCGGTACCGGCGCCCTGCTTGCCGCGGTGCGCGAGCACCTGGACGGCCATCCGCTGGTGGGTCAGTTCCGCGCCGGTGAGCAGTACGAGGGCGGAAACGGGGCGACCATCGTTACGCTCAGGTAAGGGAGAATGCGCCAGGGTTTGTCATAGGGTAAACGGCAATATCGCAGAAATCTGAAAAAACGATGCTGAACAAGCCAGGCGGGATACAAGTTTAGGATCATGACAAAGGAGCTTGCCGGTGATCATTTCCATTATCGCGGCGATGGCGGACAATCGGGTGATAGGCCGCGGCAACGTCATCCCCTGGCATATCCCGGAGGACATGAAACGGTTCAGAGAGATGACCATGGGGCACCCGGTAATCCTGGGCAGAAAAACCTTCGAAAGCATCGGCAGACCGCTGCCCGGCAGAAAAACGTTCATTGTCACCCGAAAGCGGGGTTACCGTGCCGAGGGATGCATTGTCGTTCACGACCTGCAGGAAGCGCTGGCGAAGTGTGCGGATGCGGACGAGGTTTTCATCTGCGGCGGAGGCGAGGTTTACCGGGAGGCGATGCCGCTTGCCTCCCGGATTTACCTGACTGTTGTACACCTGGAAGTTAACGGGGACACCCTTTTCCCGGTGATACCGGCGGATTTCCTGCTGGTCCGCCGGGAAGAAATCAAGGGAGCGGTTTTATGCACGTATCGGCTCTATGAGCGAGTTTAGAAGGCCTTTTCCAGAATCTTCAACACATCTTCCTTGCTCGGATCCCGCGGATTGAAGATGGTGCTGATCTCTTTCAAGGCGTCTTCGGCGACACGCTCGAAGAGGTTCCTTGAGACTCCCGTTTCCTTGAGGGTCGGTATGCCGATTTTGCGGGAGAGGGACTTGACTGCGTCAATAGTCTCTTTCACGGCCTGTGAAACGGAAAGTTCCTTTACATCCAGCCCCATTGCCGCTCCGATGTCCCGGACCCTCGCCGGTACCGCTTCGGCATTGTATTCCATGACATGGGGCAGAACGGCGGCATTGGCGACGCCATGCGGCAGCCCGCAATGCACGCTTAACGGATGGGCGATGGAATGCACCAGACCGAGGACGGCCGAGTTGAAAGCGAATCCGGCCAGCATGCTGCCGAGCAGCATATTGGTTCTCGCTTCCACATTGCTGCCGTTTTCGACGGCCATTGCCAGATTGCCGCTGATCAACTCGATCGATTTCAGTGCGTTGATATCGGTCGGAACCGAAGCCGCCTTGGACACATAGGCCTCAACCGCGTGGGTCAGGGCATCCATACCGGTTGCCGCGGTCAGTGCCGGCGGCATGGCCAGAGTCAGCAGAGGGTCTATGAGGGCGTATTTTGCCCCGATGTTCTGGCCTCCGATTACCATCTTCTTCAGCTTCACCGTATCGGTAACAATGGTGAAAGCGGTAACCTCACTGGCGGTACCTGCCGTTGTCGGAATCGCTATCAGCGGAGTGGTCGGGGTTTTAACCATATTGATGCCGTCATACTGGTTGATCGGTGATTCGTTGGTGAGAAGAATGCAGATCGCTTTTCCGGTATCGATGACGCTTCCTCCGCCAATGGCAACTATTACTTGCGATCCTGCCTCCCTGGCTAATCTAGCCCCCTCTTCCACAACGAAGTCGGTCGGGTTTGCCACGACACCGTCCCATTCAACAACCTCCAGACCCGCGGTGGTCAGCGATGAGACGATATCCGCGGCAACACCCGCTTTCTTTACCCCCGCATCATAAATGCAGAATACCCGGGTGAACTCCATGCCGAGAACCAAGTGGCCGACACTCTGGGAGCTTCCCTCGCCGAAAGCTATGGAAGTGGGAATATTGAATTGAAATTGCACGGTGATAACCTCCTGGATGGTTTTTTCATACCGCCATAATTTCGCATATTGAGCAACGCCCGTCAATAATTGACTTGGAGGTTGCCGTCGGAAAAAAAATCAATGACACTCAATTTTATAGTTGCTTTTCGTTATTTATTAATCTATACTACGAACCAGTGAAACCTCTCGTTCCTCCTTTCCGTGGCCCCATGTCTCTCCCATGCATGGGGCCTCTGTTTTTCCCGGCATCGAATCCCCAACAAAAAAGGGCTTACGCTGAAAAAGCGCAAGCCCTCTGTGCATTATGGTACCCGCTTCGAAAAATCTACTCCGCCTTGAGGGCCACAAACAGCGACGCCTCGCCGCGGCGGAGGAGAAGTCGCAGTACGCTCCCCGGTTTACGGGATGCGACCGCTTTTTTGAAATCCGTCATGGTTGCTATGGCATTGTTGTCTATCTGAACGATAATATCTCCCGGGGCAATCCCCGCCTCTTCCGCGGCGCCTCCCGGTTTTACCTCGGCAACAATGACCCCCTTGGTTTCCTTGATACCCAGTTTCGCCGCCAGTTCGCCGTTGAGTTCCGTGACGATGAACCCGAGTTTCTCCTGTGCAACGGCCCCGGCCCCCTCACCTTCTTTCAACTGTTCGATGATCACGGTTTTATCTTCAGTTTTGCCGTTTCGGAAGATCTTTACCGGGGCCTTTTTTCCCACCGGCATATTGGCAGCGATTCGTGGCAGTTCATGCAGGTCATTGATGGGTTTACCATCGAACTGGAGGATGATGTCCCCGCTTTTCAGGCCTCCCTTTTCCGCCGGGCTGTCTTTTATTACCTGTGAAATCAGAACTCCCCTGCCCTCGGCGATGCCGAACGATTGCGCCAATTCGGGTGTAACCGGCTGTACGACAACGCCGAACCATCCCCTTGTTATTTTACCTTTCTCTCTCAGTTGCGGGATTATTTCTTTTGCCATGTTGACCGGTATGGCAAATCCGATTCCCTGTCCGCCCGCTACGATCGCGGTATTGATGCCGATAACCTCCCCATTGCTGTTGTAGAGCGGCCCCCCGGAATTGCCGGGATTGATCGAGGCATCGGTCTGGATAAAATCATCAAAGGGACCGCTGCCGATAACCCTGCCCTTGGCGCTGACGATTCCCGTGGTAACGGTCTGTCCCAATCCGAAAGGGTTTCCGATAGCCATTACCCATTCACCCACCTCCAAGGAGTCACTGTCACCGAGCGGCGCCGCGGGAAGGTTTCCCTTGGCTTCGATTTTCAGCAATGCGAGGTCGAGCTTTTCGTCCCCCCCTTTCAAAACAGCCTTGAATTCCCGTGCGTCGGCGAGTTTCACCTTGATTTCGTCAGCTCCGGCAACCACATGGAAATTCGTCAGAATGTACCCGTCCTGGCTGATGATGAATCCGGAGCCCAGGCTGCGTGCCGTTTGAGGACGTTTCGGTGTCTGGTCGAAAAAGCGATCGAAGAAATCATCGAAAGGGTTTGAGCCCCTGTTTGAGGGTGGCCGGTTGGATTGGGTCTTGGGCGTGATGACCTTCGAAGTGTTTATATTCACTACGGACGGCTTGTTTTTCTTTGCAAGTTCGACAAAGTCGGGGCTTACCGGTTTGGCCAGGGCGACGCAATTCATGACGAACAGCATGCAGGCGGCAAATGCGGTTATCTTCATCGATGATAGATATGTTTTTTTCATGGATACCTCCGGTCTTCTTTGGTTTAAAACGGCTATGGAAGGAGTGAAATCCGGATTTCCCCTTCCATGAACTTTGCCACTGTACCGCAAAAAACAATTTTATGCAATTATTCTGCTTGGTTGAATGCTGTTGGACAAATGGTGGGTATGTGAGGGATATGTCAAGAGCACCCGCTCTCCCAGATAATCTAAGAGGGGGAGGGGTGCTCTCCCCTGTCTCGAAACTGTATGGCTCCCCTCAGGCTATCTCCGGGGATAAACGCCCGGACCGGAAGGATACGACGGGATGCTCCGCTGATACGTGGGGCGAGTGTACCCTGACGGAGGTGTACTTTGCCGATACGTGGGGCGACTGTAACCTGACGGAGTTGCACCTTGCCGGTAATATGGGCGATCGTAACGGTACGGCGGGTAACTGCGCCCGTAGTAAGGATAGTTATATCGATAATAGGGATAGTTGTACCGATAGTAGGGATAGT
>JAGFXO010000004.1 GCA_017861285.1 Geobacteraceae bacterium
GTCCGCGTCCTCGATGCCGGCTTCGCGCCAATTTGGAACTGAACTTGTAAACCCGCGTCACGCAGGCTCTCAGTCTTCCCGCTTTTACCATTATATACAGCAATCCCTGGAATTTCCGGTATCATATTTCTATGATTCGATTAAATGACATCCTTGACAAGGTTGTTTCATACAACCCGGCAGCCAACCTTGATATGATAAGGAAGGCCTACGTGTACTGTGCCAAGGTGCATCAGGGGCAGACGCGCCTCTCTGGAGAGCCGTATCTTGTCCACCCCATGGAAGTGGCCGCCATACTTGCGGACCTGAAACTCGACGTTGCCACGGTAGTTACCGGTTTGCTGCATGACACGCTGGAAGACACCCTTACGACATATGATGAACTTGTCCAGATATTCGGGGCTGAAGTTGCCAACCTTGTCGATGGTGTAACGAAGATCAGCAAGATTTATTTCAAGACCAAGGAAGAAAGCCAGGCAGAGAACTTCCGAAAAATGCTCCTCGCCATGGCAAATGACATCCGCGTCATCCTGGTCAAGCTCGCCGACAGACTGCACAACATGAGAACCCTTCAATACCAGCCGGAAACAAAACAGCGCAGCATCGCCAAGGAAACCCTTGATATCTATGCACCCATGGCTCACAGGCTGGGGATAGCCTCGGTAAAAAGCGAACTCGAAGACCTCTCTTTCCGCTATCTGAATACCGAACTTTACTACGACCTTGCCTCCAAGGTCACCAAGAAGAAAAAAGAACGGGAAAGCTATGTGGAGGATGTCAAAGAGATAATTGCGCAGAAACTTTCGGAGCACGGTATCAAGGGCGAAGTCTCCGGACGCAGCAAGCACCTTTATTCCATCTATAACAAGATGCAGAGCCGCAACGTCGATATCGACGAAATTTATGATCTGGTTGCGATACGCATTCTCGTCGAAGATATTCGTGGATGCTATGAAGTCCTTGGCATCATCCATTCCACCTGGAAGCCGATACCAGGGCGCTTCAAGGATTATATAGCCATACCCAAGGGTAACATGTACCAGTCTCTTCATACCACGGTCATCGGCCCTCATGGTGAACGGATGGAAGTCCAGATACGGACGCTGGAGATGCACCGGGTTGCTGAGGCGGGGATTGCCGCACACTGGCAGTACAAGGAGGGTAAAGGGTATGACGAACGGGATGTGAAAAGGTTTGCCTGGCTCAGGCAGCTTCTCGAATGGCAGCAGGAACTCCAGGATTCGCAGGAATTCATGAACACCGTCAAGGTGGAGCTTTTTCCCGAAGAGGTTTATGTCTTTACCCCCAATGGTGACGTGAAAGGTTTTCCCAAAGGGGCAACCCCCATTGACTTCGCCTACAGCGTCCATACAGATGTCGGCCATCGCTGCGTGGGCGCGAAGGTTAACGGAAAGCTGGTGCCGCTGAAATATGAAATGAAGACCGGCGACATCATCGAGATCGTCACCTCGCCACACCACACCCCGAGCAAGGACTGGCTGAAAATTGTCAAAAGTACGAGGGCCAGGAACAAAATACGTGCCTGGATCAAAACCGAGGAGCGAAAGCGGAGCGTTACCCTGGGCAGGGAAATTTGCGAGAAGGAATTCCGCCGTTATAACCTGAACCTGGGCAAGCTGCAGAAAAGCGGTGAAATAAAAAGGGTCGCGGTCGAGTTCGGTTTTGTCGGCGAAGAAGACCTGATGGCGGCTGTCGGCTACGGTAAGCTCTCCTGCAACCAGATACTCGGCAAGCTCCTGCCCGAACAGAAACTGGAGGAACACAGGGAGCGCAAGGAGACGAGGCTTACCAAGGTCATCGACAAACTGACGCGCAAATCCTCCAGCGCCATTCAGATCAACGGTGTCGAAGATGTCCTGGTGCGTTTCGGCAAATGCTGTAATCCCGTGCCGGGGGATGAAATCGTGGGTTTCATTACCCGTGGGAGAGGCGTTACCGTTCATGCCGCGGACTGTCCGATTGCCCTGTCGAACGATCCGGACCGGCGCATCGACATTGCCTGGAACAGGAACAAGAGCACGGCGCTTCCGGTTAAAATCAGGGTTTCCTGCTATGACCAGAAGGGAATGCTGGCAAACATAACTCAGGCCATAACCAATTGCGAGGCGAATATTGCATCCGCTTCGGTTCACAGCACTGTCGACAAGAGGGGAGAGAACATCTTCCAGGTTGATGTGACCGACCTCGATCATTTGAACAGGGTCATAAGCAGTATCATGAAACTCAAGGGAGTGATAAAGGTTGACAGGTTGAAGAGCTAACCGGGGGATCGGTGAGAAGTGAGAAGTGAGAAGTGAGAAGTGAGAAGTCCGGTTATGAAACGGTGGAGGTGAGGGATACAATGGCAAAAGAGATTCTGGCTACCGAAATGGCGCCGAAGGCAATTGGGCCGTACTCACAGGGTGTGAAAGCTGGCGGGTTTATCTTTTTCTCCGGCCAGATTCCCCTTGATCCTGTTTCCGGAGAGTTTACGGGCGGATCCATACGGGAGCAGGTCGAACAGGTCATGGAAAATATTGCCGGTCTGCTCCATGCAGCCGGACTCGATTTCAAAAATGTGGTAAAAAGCACGATTTACCTGACCGACCTTGCGGATTTCGCAACCGTCAACGAGATTTACGGCAGAAGATTTCCTTGCGATCCCCCCGCCCGATCGACGGTTGAGGTAAGAAGCCTCCCGAGGGGCGCCGCTGTTGAAATCGAGGTAATCGCACTCTGCCCATAAGCTGCAGGGGTATCGGTAAAACAAAAAGCCGCCGGGGAAGCCCCGGCGGCCTTCTGTCAAAAAGTTGTCAGGTTTCGCGGCTACAGAGCCTTGGTTACATGCCCTGAACGGATGCAGCGGGTACAGACCTTTATGGTCTTCACACTTCCGTTCCGCACTGCCTTGATCTTCTGCAGATTCGGATACCACGTTTTTGACGTCTTGTTGTTTGCGTGGCTGACATTATTCCCGGTGCTCGGCCCTTTGCCGCAAATTTCGCATATTTTTGCCATATTATTATCCCCTTCCGAGTTGGTTAGTCCAAAAGCTATTTTTGTAACAAATAGTTGGGTTATATGCAAGAGAAATCTTGAGTGTCGCGAAAAGATCCTGAAAGAGGTATTCCCGAAGTGTCATTTATCAAAGGTATTACGTTTTTACTGTTTCTTTTTCTGCTGGTGGCGGTCGGCCTGTTCGTGGATTTTGCCTACCAAACCTTTTCTTTTCGGCCGCGGGACACGAAGACTGATGCAATCGTGGTTCTCACCGGCGGCCGGGGACGTGTCGAAGAGGGGATCAAGCTCTACCGTGAGCACCGTGCCGTCTGGCTTTTTCTTATCGGGGTGGACCCGTCGGTACGAAAGGCCGATCTTTTCAGGGAAAGCAGGGGACAAAGGGGGGGGGAAGGGGTTTACCTGGAGAAGGTTTCGCGCAATACCCTGGAGAATGCGCTGCAGGCAAAGGAGTTCATTGTCAGGAAGAAGATAGGTTCCATCAAATTGATAACCTCACGGTATCATATGAAACGTGCTATCCTGATTTTCGAAAATGTTCTGCCGAAGAATATCGCCATCTACCCGCATCCGGTGGACAGCAAGAACCTGAAGGAAGAGTGGTGGAGCCACCGGGGCAGCACCCGCCTGCTTCTGGGGGAATTCTACAAATACTGCCTTTTCCGGGCATTCTTTCTTTTTGCGCCAGGGGAATTGCGATCGGGACCCGCATCGTAGTGCAACGCACAGGGGCGCGGTCCGCCTGATTTTCAAAGGGCAGACTCGGGGTCTGCCCCTATAGATCATCCTTCTCTTCGATCCTCGGGAAAAGAGGCTCCGCTTTCGTGACCTTTGTCCCGGGCTGCAGACAACCCCACTCCAATTGATCGGACGTCGGCTTCCGGTCGCATCCGAGATATTTCAACCCCTTTTCGGCCGTATCGGGCATGAAGGCCGAAAGGAGGGTGTAGACTACCCGCTGCGATTCAAGAACACAGAACATTACCGTACCCAGACGCTCCCTCCGTGAAGGATCCTTGGCAAGGGTCCACGGGGCAGTTTCGTCAATATACTTGTTGCCGGCCGAGATGACCTCCCATATTGCCTGCAGGGCTTTGCTGAAGGCAAGGTCATCCATGCAGCCGTCAACCTGTCGTAGCATTTCTTCTGTCTTTGCCCGATAGACTTTGTCGAGATCCTCAAGCTCCGCTGGTTCCTGAACGATGCCACCGAAATATTTGTTGATCATGGCCGTGGACCGGTTCAGTAGGTTGCCGAGGTCATTGGCCAGGTCCGAATTGATGCGGTGAACAAGCGCCGAGTGTGAAAAGTCCCCATCCAGGCCGAATGGCACCTCGCGCATCAGGAAGTAGCGGATTGCATCCACACCGTACCTGTCGATCAACATATTGGGCTCGACGACGTTTTGCAGGCTTTTGCTCATCTTCTGACCTTCGACTGTCCACCAGCCGTGGGCAAACACCTTCTCCGGCAGGGGCAGTCCCGCGGAAAGGAGGAACGTCGGCCAGTATACCGTGTGGAAACGGAGGATGTCCTTTCCGATAAGATGAACGTTCGCGGGCCAGAAATCCTGGAGCTTGTCGGTCTGCTCAGGGTAACCCAGTGCTGTTATATAATTTGCGAGTGCATCAAACCATACGTAAACCACGTGATCGTCGTTGCCGGGTACCGGGATGCCCCACCTGAATGTAGTGCGGGAAACGGAAAGGTCCCTCAAGCCCTCTTTCACGAACGCAAGAATCTCGTTCCTCCTCGACTTCGGCTGGATGAAATCAGGGTTCGCTTCAATGTGGGCCAGCAGGGCTTGCTGGTACTTGCTCATTCTGAAGAAATACGATTCCTCCTTCAGTTTTTCAGTCGGTCGATTGCAGTCTGGACACTTGAAATCGATGAGTTGGGTTTCGGTCCAGAATGTCTCGCACGGGGTACAATACCAGTCTTCGTACTCGCCCAGATAGATGTCACCCTTTTTCATCACCTGTTCAAAAAGGTGGGCAACGCCTTTTTTATGCCTCTCCTGCGTGGTGCGGATGAAGTCGGTGTAGGAGATGTTGAGTTTTTCCCAGAGAGCCTGAAACCGCTTGACAACCCTGTCCGCCAGTTCAAGAGGGGTTTCCCCCGCGGTATTTGCGGCCTTTTCAACCTTCTGCCCATGTTCATCGGTTCCGGTAAGAAAAAAAACATCATATCCCTGCATTTTTTTGTAGCGTGCCAGCACGTCGGCTGCCAGGGTCGTGTAGGCATGGCCTATGTGAGGAACATCGTTCACATAATAAATGGGCGTCGTAACGTAAAAGGTGCGGCTCATGGTTTCTCCTTTTTCTGGGATTCCTTTTCCTTTGAGGCGGTTCGCTGTCTCCCTTGTTCGCCGGTGTGCGCCTTCTGTGGTTTCTGTGATTTTTGTGGACCCCTGTGCCTGGATTCTGCCTCTTTGGCCTGTTTTTTCGGACGTTCGGTTTTGTCGCTGATGTTTTCAGGCCTGATGTTTTCTCCCTTTACCTGTATCTCCAGATCGTCATCGGTCTTGACTGTAACCGTTCCTTCCAGGATATTCAGCTTGATGACTTCACCCTCGACATCCCCGCATTGCACGCGCTTGCCGCATTTGGGCAGGCATTTTTTCAGGCTGCAATAGGTTTCGAATTCATATCCGAGACAGCAGAGCAACCGGCCGCATTGGCCGGAAATCTTAGAAGGGTTGAGGGCCAGGTTCTGCTCTTTGGCCATCTTTACTGACACGGGCTCAAATTCGCGCAAAAATGACGCGCAGCAAAGCTCCCGTCCGCAGACCCCCAGTCCTCCAACCATCCCCGACTCGTCCCTGACCCCTATCTGGCGCATCTCTATCCGGGTATGGAACGCATGGGCAAGGTCTTTCACCAGTTCACGAAAATCGATCCTGCCATCGGCGGTGAAGTAGAAGATCGCCTTGCTTCCGTCAAAGAGGTATTCAACTTTCACCAGTTTCATGTCCATGCCCCGTTCCTTGATCCTGGTCAGACAGAATTTGAAGGCCTCCTTTTCCTTGGCGGCATTCCCCGCGATTGCCTTGAGGTCCTCGGGTTGAGCCTTCCTGATAATGCTTTTGAAAGACTCGGGGAGATCCGCCTGCTCAATATCGATCGGTCCCTTGACCACGGTGCCGATGCTCTTGCCCCGCTCAGTTTCGACAATCACCTTGTCTCCAGGGTGAACGTCTATACCTCCCGTGCCGAAATCGTACAGCTTGCCGGCGGTCTGGAACTGGATTTTTACTGCCTTTGTCAATGTTGCCTCCGTGCTGCTATGTGAACTGCCGTTCGTTTACATGATTGAAGAAGATTGTCATTTGCCTGCAAGCCCCATGAAAAGGACTTCCAATGCAAGCCGGGGATTGACGTTTCTTTGCAGTGCCTTCCGGGACCGCGAAATGCTGTCGATTTTCTCGATGGTCATGTCCGGAGTCGACTGCTCGGCCTCTTTTCGCAGCAAAGGAAAGGTACCGGCGTTTGCGGGTGTAGAAGCGTCGCTTTGGATAAAAAGAACGTCCCTCCAGAATATCGTCAGTACATCGAGAACCTCAAGGGCTTTGTCCCGGTCGCTCCCCAGTTCTTCCGCGAGTGCGAACAGCGGCGTGATATCATGGAGTGAAAGGGAGCCAATCCTCTCAAGGATATCTCCGCGTTTCCGCAAAGTGCCTTCCGACGCAACTTCAAGGGCTTTTTTCAGGCTGCCCTCGGCCAACGACGCGGCTATTCGCGCTGTCTCCCCAGGCACCCCCCGGTTGCGGAGGCATTCTTCGATCGCTTCTAGGGGAAGGGGAGAAAAGGACAGCCGCTGACAACGTGACTGGATTGTCGGCAGAACCGCTCCGATGTTTGCAGTCAGTAATATCAGCAGCGAGTCTCCGGGAGGTTCCTCGAGGGTTTTCAGGAATGCATTGGCGGCGGCCGTATTCATGCTTTCGGCGGCTTCCATGATGCAGACTTTTTTGCGTGCCTCGAAAGGCCGGTATGACAGGTTTTTCTGCAGATCGCGTATCTGGTCGATTTTTATGAAGGCGCCTTCAGGTTCTACAAGATGCAAGTCGGGATGCTGAAGAGCTGCTACCTTCCGGCAGGAGGGGCATTCGCCGCAGCCGTCCTCCCTGCCGCAGAAAATTGCTGCGACGAGAGCCATGGCGGCCTTTTTCTTGCCGCACCCTTCCGTGCCTTCGAAAATATATGCGTGGGCCAGCTTTCCGGCGGCAAGCGAGCGCCTGAGTACCGATACAGGTCCACTCTGGCCGAGGATGTCGGAAAAAGACATAATCTGTCACCCTTCGGAGAGTCTGGGGAGAACGGCTTCCCTTACCGCCGCTTCCACATCCCCCATGCTCCGGTTTCCGTCTATCACGATGAACCTTTGCGGATTTTCCGCGGCAAGACGAAGGTATCCCGCCCGTACTTTCCGGTGGAATTGAAAGGATTCAAGTTCGAAGCGCTCTTCCCTGGCTCCCGCGGTAGCGTCTATCCGGGAAAGGGCGCGACCCAGCCCGATTTCAACCGGGCAATCGATCAGAATGGTCACGTCAGGCTGAAGCCGGCCGGTTGCCAACCTGTTCAGTTCCTCGATAAGGGTGATGTCCAGTTCCCTGCCGAACCCCTGGTATGCTGTCGTTGCATCGGTAAAACGGTCACACAGCACAATTTTCCCGGAGTCCAGCGCCGGATGTATGATTTCCGCCACGTGCTGGGCGCGGGCGGCCGCATACAGGAACAATTCCGCAAGTGGGACCATGTTGCTGTTGACCGCGTCAAGGAGTATATCCCTTATTTTCAGAGATATGGGACATCCTCCCGGTTCCCGCGTGATGACAACCGGAAAACCCTTTTCGGCAAGGTGCTCGGAAAGGATTTTCATCTGGGTGGTTTTGCCGCATCCCTCGATTCCTTCGAATGTTATGAAACATGCCATCAGCAGCGCCCCTGATTCCACTCGTAAAATAAAGAATTATATGGGAGCGCGGTGAATATATCAAGTCAAAAATCCTTTCAAGTCGCATATATATTGATAAAATCCGATTACTCCGGTATACTCGAAAACCGGTGAAGATGGGCATTGCAGCGTGAAACATACAGGCCGTTTATGAAAATCGTCAATGACAATCATATTCCAGAAGTTGAAGATTCAATCGGCTACCGTTTCGGTAAAAAAGAGCTTCTGGTAGAGGCCTTGACCCATTCTTCTTTCGTCAATGAATCCGCGGACGTCGGCGTCAGGGACAACCAGCGACTCGAGTTCTTCGGCGATGCCGTACTCGGCTTTTTTATCAGTTGGAAGCTGCTGGAGCTTTTTCCTGCAGCCGGTGAAGGCAACTTGTCCAGGATCAGGGCGTCTCTTGTCAATGAAAAAACCCTGGCAAACCTTGCCGACTGCATACACCTCGGGAGATACCTGCGCCTCGGGCGCGGTGAGGAGAAAACCGGGGGCAGGAAAAAGCATTCCTTGCTTGCCGATGCCTATGAAGCGCTGGTCGCCGCCGTATATCTCGACGGAGGTGCTTCGGCAGCCCAGAGCCTTGTGGTAAGGCACTTCGAGTCCCTCATGAGGCAGAGCTCCGAAACTATCAGCGGAAGGGACTATAAGACCCGGCTGCAGGAAGCGATGCAGGAAATGCACGGAAAGCCGCCACGTTACGTCCTGGAAAGTGAATCAGGCCCCCCCCATGACCGGATTTTCACCGTTGCGGTCTTCGCCGACGACATGTGCAGGGGGAAGGGGACGGGCAAAAGCAAGAAAGAGGCGGAGCAGGCCGCTGCGCGGGAAGCCCTGGACAGATTGGCACGGAACGCCGTGGTGGGTAAGCCGTGAAGAGGTGTACGGTCCCGTTTTTCATAGCACACCGAGGGTGTCCGCACAAATGCGTTTTTTGCGATCAGGTGAAAATTTCCGGTTCGTCCGGACAACTTCCCGGTGAAACCGATGTTGCTGGAAAGATTGCGCAATATCGGGAAACCGCCGGCAGGGGTTCCCTGGAAGTTGCCTTTTTCGGCGGGAGTTTTACCAGCCTGCCGCAGGAGGTGCAGGAGCAGTTGCTTTCCCCGCTGCAGCCGCTTATGGAATCCGGAGAAGTGGGGGCGGTGAGGATTTCCACCCGTCCCGATTCCGTCGATTCCGTTTCCGCCGCTTTTTTGAAGAAAATGGGTGTTGCTACGGTCGAAGTCGGTGTCCAGTCCATGGATGATGATGTTCTGGAACTTTCCGGACGCGGGTATGAAAGCAGGCAGGTTGTGCAGGCCGTGCACTGCCTCAAAAATGAGGGTTTGGCCGTCGGGGCCCAGCTTATGCCCGGGCTTCCAGGTGACAGCCCCGCTAAGTCTCTCGATTCACTCGGGTCCGTTCTCGACATGAAGCCCGACTTCCTGCGCATCTATCCGACGGTGGTTATTTCAGGGACATTGCTGGAAGAACTGTATCGATGCGGCTCATACGGTCCCATGACTCTCGACGGGGCAGTCCGCCTCTGCAAGATCATGCTCCACAAGTGCTTGTTGTCTGACGTGCCGGTGATCCGCATGGGGCTGCAGCCCACGAATGAGCTGCTGACAGATGGCGTGATCGTTGCCGGGCCCTATCACTCCGCGTTCAGGCAACTGATCGAGTCGGAGCTTTGCTTTGATCTCATGGCGGGCATGATCGGGACGGCCGCTCCGGCCGACGGCACGACAACCGTATTCTGCTCACCTTCTAGAATTTCTGATGTTATCGGGCAAAAAAAGGCAAATGTAGAACGACTGTGGCAACAATTCGGCGTACGGCTTGCCGCGGTCAGGCCCGACCCGCTCATGTCCCCCCAGGAACTGACCATGGTTTCGGGCGGCAGGTCGCGAACGGGAAATATGCTGCATGATATACAGTATGGCCGGGAGGTTATTGAAAATGAGTGAAAATCCGTTCCGTTCAGGTTTCGTTTCGATTATCGGGCGTCCGAACGTTGGCAAGTCGACCCTGTTGAATCGCATGCTGGGCGACAAGATCGCCATCACCTCGGACAAGCCCCAGACTACGCGAAACCGTGTCCACGGGATCTGTAACAGGCATGATGCCCAGGTGATTTTTATCGACACCCCGGGTATCCACCAGGCCAGGTCGAGCTTGAACAGATACATGGTGGAGACCGCCCTGACGTCCCTCAACGGGGTGGATCTCGTTCTGTTTCTCGTGGAGGCGGACAGTTCCTCGGTCGGTCGGGAGACGCCTATTCTCGATATTCTGAAAGAAACGGAAGTCCCGGTGATCCTTGTCCTCAACAAGATCGACAGGACGGAAAAAGAGAAACTTCTCGAATTGATTGCCTCCTTTGCCCCGCTCTATCCTTTCAGGGAAATCATTCCCGTCTCCGCGCTGCAGGGTGACGGCGTCGAGCGGTTGATCGATCTTGTCTGCCGCTATCTGCCGGAGGGGCCCCGTTATTTTCCCGAGGACATTCTCACCGATCAGCCGGAAAGGTTCATTGTCGCGGAGATTATCCGTGAAAAAGTGTTCAGGATGACCCGCGACGAGGTTCCCTATTCGGTGGCGGTTACGATAGAAAGCTTCAAGGAGCGCGATGACGGACGATTGATCTCAATTGCCGCCGTAATCAATGTGGAAAGAGACTCCCAGAAAGGTATCATCATCGGAAAAAGGGGAGATATGCTGAAGAAGATAGGCATGCAGGCCCGCAAAGATATTGAGCAGCTTCTCGGTTCCAGGGTTTTTCTCGAACTGTTCGTCCGGGTGACCAGGGACTGGAGCGAGAGCAAAAAGATGCTGAAGGAGTTCGGATACGAATGAAACCTGTCGTAGCGATAGTTGGAAGGCCGAACGTGGGCAAGTCCACCCTGTTCAACCGGCTTTATGGACGGCGCAAGGCGATAGTCGACGACATGCCGGGAGTTACCCGTGACCGGAATTACGCTGAGGTGCGCCGGTTTGATGTGCCGTTCACCCTTATAGACACCGGCGGTTTCGAGCCGGCAAGCAGCGATCGGCTTCTGCAGCAGATGCGGGAACAGTCAAGACTTGCAATGGAGGAGGCGGACGTAATCCTGTTTGTGATGGATGCCCGGCAAGGTCTCACTCCGGCGGACCGCGAGGTTGTCGACATGCTGCGCAAGGTGGAAAAACCGGTTTTTTACTGCGCAAACAAGGTGGAAAGCGAAAAACAGCTGGCGGACCTGAGTGATTTCTACGCACTGGGAGTCGACCGCATCTACCACCTTTCCGCTGAACACAACAGGGGTGTTGACGACCTGATGGAAGACGTTATCGCCCTCTTTCCGAAGGCCGATACCCCGAAGGATGAAGATGATCTCACCAGGATTGCAGTCGTGGGGCGGCCGAATGTGGGCAAGTCGTCACTGGTGAACCGGCTTCTCGGATATGAGCGGGTTGTTGCCAACCCCACTGCCGGAACGACCCGGGATTCCGTCGATACCCATTTTACCTGCCACCGGAAAAGTTATGTGCTGATAGATACGGCAGGCATACGGCGCAAGGGAAGGATAAGTCTCCAGATTGAAACATACAGCGTGGTGGATGCACTGCGCTCTATCGAGCGGGCAGATGTGGTGCTCATCGTTCTCAATGCCGAAGAGGGGGTCGTCGAACATGACGCAAAAATTGCCGGTTATGCATACGAGGCGGGCAAGGCCTGTATCTTTGTCGTTAACAAGTGGGATACCCTGAAAAAGGACAATGCGACGACCGGAAAATTTATCGACCAGATCCGGATCCAGTTCAAATATCTCAGCTTTGCCCCCATCGTGTTTGTTTCCGCGCTTTCGGGGCAGCGTACCGGCAAGATCATGGCGGAAGTGGAAAACGTTATGGAGCAGTACACCAAACGCGTCTCGACATCGGCACTGAACAAAATGCTCAAGGAGTCGGTCGAACTTCACCATCCGCCCCTCGCCCACGGTAGACGGGTCAAGTTTTACTTTGCTTCCCAGGTCGGCACGAAGCCGCCCGCATTTGTCCTTTTTACCAATAGCCCCGAAGGGATACATTTTTCATACGAGCGTTACCTGATGAACAAGTTGCGGGAATCCTTCGGCTTTTCCGGTACCCCCTTACGTCTTCTGTTCAAGGGCAGAGAGGCGTGATCGGGATGCAAATTGCTTTACTTGAACTCATGAATGGTTTAAGATAAGTGCGTTTTTCTTCATGTTTTTACGTAATCGGCTGGTTCGGCCGTACCTTTGTTCCGGTTTGTACTTTCCGGGTTCAGCACGTCAATGCGGCCGGGGTTTCCGGTGCAGTGGCTTCCGCGAAAACCCGGACTGCAACAAGTTGCGTACGGTAATGGCATCTTGTATTCAATCTTTTTGGTGAGAGTTCGACGCATATGAGTCTTGTCGGTAATCTCGAAGATCTTGGTCTCGGTGAAATCCTGCAGATAGTGAGTCTCAGCAGGAAATCCGGTTCTCTCTCCCTCTACAGCAGGGGGCGTGAGGGGAAGATCGTTTTCCGCCATGGGCAGGTTGTCCGTGCTTCTTCCAGCTGCTTTCAGCAAAACCTGGGAGAAATCCTGGTTCAAAAAGGGATTATTGATGTACATTCCTTGAAAAAGGCGGTGGCCATCCAGCAGCAGTTGAACTGCAAGGAACGGCTCGGCTCGATATTCACCAGGCAGTTCAACATTCCCCATGATGTTATTGAGGATGTGGTCCGGGAACAGATCGAGAAGGTGGTCTATTCGCTTTTCGCGTGGGCGGAAGGTACTTTCGATTTCGAACTTCAGGATAATGATGACAATCTCGATGTAACCCACCTGGATCCGATGCAATTCAGGCTGGAGCAGGGCCTGAATCCACAGTTCCTTGCCATAGAGGGTTCCAGGATTATCGATGAAATGAGGCATCGCGGCGAGCTTGACGCAGAAGGGGCGCCTGATGCGCTTGAAGCCGATGACTGCAGCTCTGAAGCGAATATCGATCTCGCTTTTGATCTCCTGCAGCAGCAGGAAGCTCCGGAGCCGCCGGCTCCCGAAGTGGAGCTGGGTGTCGTTGTGGTGGATGACGATTCCCTTACGAGGGAGGTTCTCGAACGGCTCCTCTCCGGTGAAGGATATGCGGTCTCTTCCTTTGAAAAAAGCGAAGATGCGCTGATATATATCGACACCCTGTATCGTGCCGGCAAACGGCCGTCCATGCTCATCGACCTGATCATGCCGAGAATGGACGGTTCGGGAATCCTGGGGGGACTGGAACTGCTGGAGCTCGTCCAGACCAATTTCGGCGACCTGCATGTTCTCGTCATGGCGGACTACAATAATACCGATGCGGAGCGGACAGTCAGGCAAATGGGGTATCCTTTCCTGATCAAGCCGCGCAAATCGAATTTCACGGATACCGGTGCAACGAATGAGTTCGGCCGCAACCTCCTCGCAAAGCTGAAAAGTTTCCATGTCGGTTCTGCCCCCGGAAGTTCCGGAGACACAATTAATCTTGGCGATGAATTGCGCCTTGAAATGGGCGAGGAAATGGCCCCGGCCCCCGAACCTGACGGCCGGAGCACCGGCATCAGCCTCCTGCGCGGAATCCTGGAAGAACTGAATAATCCCTCGCTCGGAGGGGGGATTATTCTCCTGGTGCTTCGCTTCGCCTCCGAATTCATGAACCGTGCAGTCATATTTACTGTAAAGCGCGGTCTGGTAGTCGGACTGGGTCAATTCGGCATCGTCGATATTGCGGGGAAAGCAGATGCGAAGGTCAGAAACATCCGTATTCCGGTAGACGAGGACTCCCTGTTCCGGCAGGTCCTTGATGGTCATATGGCTGTCAAGGCCGTGCCTGACGGATCGTCCTGGAACGGATATCTGTTCGACCAACTCGGTGAAGGAGTTCCCGGCGAGTTTTTCCTCGCCCCGATTATCAGTGAAGGCAAGGTTGTGGCCCTTTTATACGGGGATAATCTGCCGGAGAACAGGAAGATAGGGGATACCGATTCTCTTGAAATCTTTATCTCACAGGCTGGCATGGCTATGGAAAGAGCTCTTCTGCAACGCAAACTCAATGAGAAAAGTCTGGAGGGGGCGTGAAAACGATCCTGATAACCGAAGACTCTCCAACTACGCGTTCAATGCTTGCGTCGACAATCGAATCCCTGGAAGGTTACCAGATTATCGAGGCTGCCAGCGGTTTTGAAGCGTTGCGCCTGTTGCCGCGTGAGAGGGTCGACCTGATCATAACCGATATCAATATGCCCGATATAAACGGGCTGGAATTGATCAGCTTTGTCAAAAACAATCCTAATTACAGTTTGATACCGCTCTTTATCATTTCTACGGAGAGCGGTGAAAAAGACCTGGAAAGGGGGCTTTCGCTGGGGGCAGACGAGTACCTGGTGAAGCCCTTCAAACCCGAACAGCTTCTCGAGCTTATACGCAGATACCTTGGATAGGCGCGAGAGCATGTCCGCCGTTTGTGCGGATTCCCTGCCATGGCTTTGAATTCAACGGGACAGAGATATACGGATGACCTTGACAGACAACCCCTCAAGTAAGGCGCTCAAGGATTTTCTCGCTGAGAGCGAGGAGATTATCAACCAGTTGAGCCTGGATCTGATAACCCTTAGCGATTCAGCGGAGAGGGGCGAGTGCGATCCGGATGTGGTCAATTCAATTTTCCGCAGCGCCCATTCGCTGAAGGGCCTTGCTGGAATGTTCGGGTTTGCCGATATTGCGGAGCTTGCCCATAATCTTGAAAATCTGCTCGATCGCCTCCGGCTCGGCAAAATTCCCATCAATCATTTAACGACAAGCATACTTTTCGACTCCATGGAGCTCCTCGGTGCCCTGGTGCGTTCGGCCGGAACTGACGGTTCCAAGCCGGCCGACATATCGGCTGCAGTGGAGAGGATCAATGCCTGTATCAATACCCCCGGGGATGGTTCGGGAACAGCGTCGATTGAAAGCCTGGGACTTCCGGAGAAGGTACTCCATGCGCTTACCGAGTATGAAGAGCACAGGTTGCGGGAGAATTTACTAAAAGGCCGCAGCATCTACTCCATTTCTGTTTCATATGGTCTGGACACGTTTGACCGCGAGTTGGGAGCGCTCTTCGATGCCCTGAAAAAGGGGGGTGAAGTAATCAGCACGCTGCCGAGTTCGTCCGGGGATATGGAAACATCCATATCCTTTGAAATTTTGTTCGGATCGTCCCATGAAACAAGCGCTGTTAGCCTAATCTGCAATAATGCGGATATCGTTATAACCCGGCTTGGCCCTCATGTGAATGAGGGACTGCCTTCCTGCCATACGCTTCAGTCCGCTGCACTTTCCGTGAAGGTGTCCCCGGGCAATTCTTCCCCCATCGACGAACCGGTCCTGACCGCCAAGAGTCTCAGCCGTTCCATGCGTGTCGATATGGGCAAACTCGACGAACTCATGAATATCGTCGGAGAATTGATCCTGTCGCATTCAACGATAGCCGACCTTTCCGCCCGTTTACGCAGTCATGGGTTTTCCGGGTTGGCGATGGAATTGACAAAGGCAGCCAAAGGTCTGGAAAGAAAGCTGAACGAATTGCAGAAGGGGGTTATGGAGATCCGGATGACTCCCGTCGGGCAGCTGTTCGAAAAGATGGCCCGAATTGTGCGGAAGATATCCATGGATCAGGGGAAAAAGGTCGAGCTGAAGATTTTCGGTGCAGATACTGAACTGGACAAGGTGATTATCGAAGACATATCAGATCCGCTCATGCATATCATTCGAAACTCCATCGATCACGGGATAGAAACTCCCGAAGAGCGGGTCCGGCAGGGAAAGAGCGAATCGGGCGTCATACGGCTCTCTTCGTATCAGAAGGGGAACCATGTTGTCATAGAAGTTGAAGATGACGGTAAGGGGATAGATATCGAGAAGGTGAAGCGAAAGGCGGTCGAGGCGGGTTATGTCGGGGAAGGCGGGGATCTCTCCGACAAGGAGGCAATTGATCTTCTCTTCCTGCCCGGCCTTTCCACCGCGGAGCAGGTGAGCGAAGTATCCGGTCGCGGCGTAGGCATGGATGTCGTGAGAAATAACATCCAGGCCCTTTCCGGGATGGTCGATATTGAAAGCGAAGCCGGCCGTGGTACCCGGGTCGTCATTACCCTTCCCATTACCCTTGCCATTATCAAGGTGCTGCTTATTTCAGCGTCAGGGCGCTCCTATGCCGTTCCCATAACCTCTGTGCAGGAGACGCTCTCTCTCGAAAGCAGGCATATTATTACTGTCGAGAGGAAGGAGGTCATGCGGCTTCGCGACATGACTCTGCCGCTGCTGCGCCTTTCCAGGTTTTTCGGTGCCGATGACAGTTCCGGGTCCATGGACTGTTACTATGTGATCGTGGTCGGCCTGGCGGAGAAACGTGTCGGGATACTGGTGGATGATCTGCTCGGGCAGCAGGACATTGTCATCAAGCCCCTTGGCGATACATTCAAAGGTGTACGGGGTGTTTCGGGGGCTGCCGACCTGGGTGACCAGCGAACCATTCTTGTGCTGGATACCGGTGGAATAATCAGCGAGGCAGTGAGGAACGGAGCATAGCATGTTCAGAAGGTTCTACGGCCTCCGGGAGAAGCCTTTCAGCAAAACGCCGGATCCGCGTTTCCTCTACTTGAGTCGCGGGCACCAGGAGGCCCTTGCCAGGCTCCAGTATGCCGTCGAAGAGCGTGAACTTGCCTTGCTGACCGGCGAAATCGGGAGTGGCAAGACTACTATCTCCAGGGCTTTGATGGATTCACTCGATGACTCCTGCCGTTTCTGTTTCGTATTCAACCCGGTCCTCTCTCCCCTCGAGTTCATGAGAGTCGTCGCGAGGGGCCTGGGAATAGAAAATCCAGCCGGAGACAAGGATAATCTTCTGTATGAGATAACAGGGGAACTGTACAGGGTTCACAATCAGGGGGGGTGCCCGGTTGTCGTGATAGATGAAGCCCAGTTGATACCGGGAAGGGAAATGCTTGATGAGATACGGTTGTTGACCAATTTTCAACTCGATGACAACAATCTCCTCTGCATCATTATCATGGGGCAGCCGGAGTTGCGGAAAAAACTCATCGACCCCGTATTTGAGCCTTTGCTCCAGCGGATCGGGGTCCAATATCATCTGCAGCCCCTCGGCCTGGAAGAGACGATGGAATATATCGATTTCCGGCTGATGGTAGCAGGGGGGAAACCGGGCCTTTTTTCTCCGGAGGCTGTCCAGATGATTTTCGAACTTTCCGGCGGGGTACCGAGACGCATCAATGCCATTGCGACAACGGCCCTTCTGGTAGGATACGGAAGAGATACCGCCTGGATAGATGACGAGATGATCGAAGAGGCCGGTAGAGAACTGGCTATCCGGGGGTTACCATGAATCTTGCCGAGATCAGGAAGAAGGCACAAAAAGAGAAAAGCCTTTCCGTTCCCGTTGCCACTCCGGGGCGGCTGCAGGTTGATAGAGAGCTATCAGATGTTGTCCATTCCCCTGATCAACCGACAGCGCGACAGCCGGCATCTGCCGACGGTCAGGAGGCACCGCCATGCGGGGAACCGTTTCTCCCTGAAGAATTTGATCCGGTAGCAATCCTGATGGCCGGGCGCCGTGATGCTGACAGTGACGGCGTGTCGATGCCGATGGACGGAGGCAGGATTTCCGTGGATCAGGACACTTCGCAAAAATATCTCTGTTTCCGTATCGGTGACGAGGAATATGCGGTAAACCTCATGGATATCAAGGAGATTATCAAGCCTCGTGAAATTACCGAGGTTCCCCACGTCCCCGATTTTGTCAAGGGCATTATTTCTCTGAGAGGAATGGTCCTGCCGATTTTTGACATGCGTATGAGGCTCGGTTTCCCCGAAACTGCGCAAACCGGCAGGGAGAGGTTTGTCATCGTAAAAAACGGAGAGGGATTTTGCGGGCTGCTAGTGGATGAGGTCTACCATGTTATTTCTTTGGCCAGGAAGCCCATCGAAAGGCCTCCCGCCGTTCTTGAGGGTAAGGACCGTGCATTCGTCAGCGGGATAGGCAGGCATGGAGACCGTATTTTCATTTTGATGGATCTGGAGAAAGTGCTTGATATTCTGCTGCAGTGAAGATCGCACGTTTTGATTTCATGGGATTGGCTGCAAACGCAGCAATCCGGGATTGGGCCATGAGTGGTGAAATGCAGGAAATAAAGGTAATCTGTTTCCGGCTTGGCGAGGATTTGTACGCCGCTGATATCATGCGGGTCAAAGAGATTGTAAAACCGTTGAAGCCGGCCGGTTTGCCGAATGCTCCGGAGTTCATCGACGGGATGATCAATCTTCGAGGCGCAGTCATACCGGTTTTGAATCTGCACAAAAGGTTCGGAATTTCTCCGCCGGTTTCCGGAAGGAATGCGAGATTTTTGATTGTCTCAATTTCCGGACAGCCTTTCGCCATTCTGGTGGATGAAGTGACCGAGGTTATCACTGTGCCGGTAAAGGACTTGCGCCCGCCTCCCCATGTGGTGAATGGGATGGGGACAGAACATCTTATTGCTGTCTGTCTTGTCAAAGGTGCACTCGTCATGTTGCTGAACATCGACACGATTTTGCATTCCCGTGAAGTTGAAGAGGTAAGGGAGATGGAAGCACCCTAGCTGATTCGATGTCGGTAATTCCCGAACCGGAGAGGATTTGTATGCTTGTCGGTTGCCCGAAATGCAGAACGAAATACAGAGTCAGCCATGAAAAGCCCGGAAATGAACAGGTAGTGCTCAGATGCATCAAGTGCCACTGCCTGTTCCGCGTGGCAGGCAGGCCCTGTTCTTTGCCTGCAGCAACGGATGGCGACGGCCGTTCGAAACGCAGGATCAGAGTAGTTGTGGCAAACGAAAGCAATGTTTTCTGCCAGGCGGTGGCGAAGGTGCTTTCGTCGGAACCCATTGATGTTTTTACGTTCAATGACGGCAAGTCGGCCCTGGCGGCGATTGAAAGAATGATCCCCGATGTGGTGCTCCTCGATGTTGCTCTCCCGCTGATGTATGGTTTCGAGGTCTGCGATGCGATAAGAAAAAACCCGGCTGCGGCATCGGTGAGGATCATCCTGATAGCTGCCATTTATGACAAGACACGGTATAAAAGGGAACCGAATTCGCTGTACGGGGCTGACGATTATATCGAAAAACATCATATCCCCGACTTTCTTGCCTCGAAGATCTATCAGCTTGTTTCCGGGGACAGACGATTTGATGGTTCGGATAATGCATGCCTTCCCGGGGAAGATGCTCCCCAGCAGTTTGCGCAGCAACTTTCCGCCGGGGAAATGGCCGAACTGAAAAGCACACGTATGACGATCCGGCATGATGAAGAGCGGGTGACCGTGGCGAAAGCCGACCGGGGAGACAGCGAGGCACACGTAAAAGCAAGGCGGCTTGCCCGGCTGATCGTGTCCGACATTGCCCTTTACAATCAGGAATATGTGGAAGAAGGGGTGCTGAATGATACTTTCTATAAACTCCTCGAAGTAGATGTCCGGGACGGGAGGTCTCTGTATGAAGGGCGCATCCCCGTGGAAGTAAGGAATGGCACGTCCTATCTGGATGATGCTTTTGAAGAACTGATTGCGCAAAAGAAGCGGGAATTGAATATTCTCAAAGAACCGGGAGTTGGTAGTGTATAAGCTGCAAAACCTGAAAGACGCCCTTTTTTCGCCTGATGAGGAAACACGCAGGCTTGCGGTAATCGGTCTGTCCGAATATCCTATTGCGAAGACAAAGGGATCTCTTTTCCAGGCACTCGGAGATGCGAGTTGGCGTGTTCGCAAGGAGGCGGTCGAATTGCTCTCCCGAATTGACTTTTCTCCCGGAATGACGGAAGAACTGGTCACGTTGCTCAGATCCCAGGATAATGCAGGGATGCGCAATGCCGCGGTGGAGGTGCTGGTGAGGTTGGGTGAGAAGGCCGTTCCGGTGCTTCATCCTTACGTGAAAGATGCTGATCATGATGTGCGTAAATTCATTATTGACATCATGGGAAGTATTGGCAATGCTTCTTTCGTTCCCCTCCTGATCGATGCTCTCGATGACCCGGATGCGAATGTCAGCGTGGCAGCGGTCGAAAATCTCGGGAAGATCGGGGATCATAGAGCAGTTGACCCCCTGTTGAACTTGCTGGATAAACCCGATGTCTGGCTGCAGTACGCCATTCTCGAAGCGCTGGGAAGGATTGCCGTTCCGGTGCAGGTTTCAGCAATAGCCCCGCTTGCAGCCCATGGCCTGTTAAAAAAAGCTGCGTATGAGTGCCTGGGGGCGGTCGGCGGGATTGAAGCAGTTCCCATCCTGCTGTCCGGTCTGGGGGAAAAGGCGAAGAATGCGCGCCGGGCCGCTGCTTTTGCACTGGATAAGATCCGTGACACGATGCCTGCCCGCATAGCCGAGGAGGCCGTTGATCCGGGATTGCGCGAACTGCAAGGTACTCCGGTGGTGGAACTGCTGCTGGAATGCCTGTCCACACCGGACACAGCGGTGCGAAAGGCTGTGGTGAAGATTCTCGGGGTAATTGGGGATAAAAGAGCTGCCGGAGAGCTTTTGCGGGGGTGCGGTGATTATCGCCTACGCAGTTGCTGTCTCCAGGCTTTTCAAGCCATGGGGGAGATCATTACTCCCTTTCTGGAAAAAGAATATTATGACGCCGATGAGGGAGAGCGCTGCATTATTACCTATCTGTGTGGTGAGATGGGCCTGCAGGGCTGTACTTCGCTCCTTGCGCAGGGAATGCTCGATGCTTTGCCTGCTGTCCGCAAAGAGGCCGTGGTCGCATGCGGCAAACTGGGCCTGGTCGATTTCATACCCGACATTATCGATCTGCTCGACGATTTCGACGAAGATGTGAGGGAGGGCGCTGTCGTTGCCCTTGCACGTCTGGCCGAGTTGGACAAGGAGGCCGTTGAAGGGGTGGCCGAGGTGCTCGCCTTTGACAAAGACCCTGAAAAGAGACGTGATGCCGCACATTTGTTTGGGGCATTGAAAGATACTGAAAGGTTGTCGCTCCTGATGAAGGATGAGGACGTCACTGTCCGGAAGACTGCAGTCAGCACGCTTGCAGACCTGAAAAACAAGGCAAGCACGGGCCATCTGCTGATGGCACTGGTTGATGAAGACCCCGAGGTCCGCATCTCCGCCGCCCTGGCTCTCGGCGAGACCGCGGGCGCCGATGCCGTGGATTCGCTGCTCCTGCTTCTGAAAGACGAAAACCCGTGGGTCCGGTGCGCCGCACTGAAAAGTCTCGGAAAACTCAAAGGCCGGAAAGCTCTTCATGCCGTAGAGACAATACTTGAAAATGCTGAAGGGGCGGTCATGATTGCCGCAATCGAAGCCCTTGGCGAAATGGGTGGCGGCAGAGCCCAGGGTCTCCTGGAAAGGGCGCTGAGAAACGAAGATGAAGAGGTGGTAAAGACCGCTATGAGTCTGCTTGCCCGGAATGGGGAGCAATGGCTTGGAAAATACAGGGAAGCCCTGATTCTTCACCCGAACTGGGGTGTCAGAAATCACTTTGTCAAGCTGATGGCTGATCTGATGGGTAAAGAGGCTGGGCCGTATCTCAGGAAGGCGCTTGAAAGGGAAGTTGATGATCTGGTCAAAGGGCAGATAAGAGATCTGCTGGAAAGATACGAATGATTTTTAGCGCGGAATCTGAAATCTCGATGTCAGATGAGGAATTCCGGCTCATAAGGGATCTCATTCACTCCCATTGCGGGATTTTCTTTGATCATGACACGAAATACCTGCTGGAGAAAAGGCTGTGCAAGAGGCTTGCTCTCCTGCGGATTGGAAGTTTCAGGGAATATTACCATTTTTTGAAATACAACAGGGGCAGTGATCATGAACTTTCCGACCTCATGGATGTCCTCACCACGAATGAAACCTATTTCTTTCGGGAATCCTTTCAGCTCAAGGCATTCACGGATGAGATTATACCGGAAATAAAGGCGCGCAAGGAGAAAATCGGGGATCGGGAACTGCGTATATGGAGTGCCGGGTGTTCCACCGGCGAAGAGCCATACACGATTGCAATGCTTCTTCTCGATATGCAGTGCTTCAACGACTGGAGAATCGAGATTGTCGGCACCGATATCAGCCACAGGGTTTTGCACCATGCGCGAAAAGCCGTTTACGGAAGGTCTTCCTTCAGAACTACCCAGAGCTACCATGTCAGGCGCTATTTTACGGAACAGGATGAATGCTTCCGGATTGCCGATCAGGTAAAGCGGCTGGTTACAGTCAGTCACCTGAACCTTTTCGATGAAAACCGCGTTGTTCTCCTCGGGAAAATGGATGTTATTTTCTGCCGTAACGTGATTATCTATTTTGACCAGATTGCAAAAAAGAGGGTTGTGGAGACATTCTATAAGACACTACGTGAAGGAGGGTATCTTTTGCTCGGGCATGCCGAATCGCTGCTGAATACATCAACAGCATTTGCGCTCCGCCATCTGAAGAACGATATGGTGTACCAGAGACCATACACCGGCGAAAAATCCGGGAGTCGCTTGTGAGGAAGATTCGTGTTGTAGTCATTGACGATTCAGCCTACAATCGCAGGGCCATTACCAGAATGCTGGAAAGTCTTCCCGAGATTGAGGTCGCGGGTTACGCGGTCGACGGCGAAGAAGGTATCCGTGCCATCCTGGATCTGAAACCCGATCTGGTCACACTGGATATCGAAATGCCGAAGATGGACGGCTTTACCCTCCTGCGCATAATCATGAGCCGCTGTCCCACGCCCGTGATAGTTGTCAGTTCCAAGGGGGGGGATGACCGGGTTTTCAAGGCTATGGAGCTGGGGGCACTGGACTTCATCGTCAAGCCGACCACGGGTATATCCGACGAGCTTCTGAATATCCGGGAAAGCCTCCATGAAAAGGTCCGAAGCGTTCTGAAACTCAATATGGCCGGCATCAGGATGAGGGAGTCCCTCATAGCCGAGGGAATGTTCGCCGGAAAAAAGAAAAGGGTTCCACCGTTGCCGGATACATCCCGCGCAACGGGCATACGCTTAATAGCCATAGGGTCTTCCACGGGAGGTCCCCCGGCCCTGCAGAGCATCTTTTCCTCTTTCAATGAAAAACCCCCGTTCTCGGTTGTCGTCAGCCAGCATATGCCACCGGGGTTTACCCGGACCTTTGCCGAAAGGTTGAACAGGTTGTCAGTTTTCGACATAAAGGAGGCCGGGAATGGTGATCTGCTTGAGCCTGGAAAGGTCCTTGTCGCGCCGGGAGGCCGCAACATGATTTTCCATGCCTTGGCGGACCAGGTGGCGGTGAGGATTGTCGACCCTGAGCCGGGCGAAAACTATATTCCCTCTGTTGACAGGATGTTCTCCTCCTGTTCGGAGATATTCGGTCCCCATCTTCTGGGAATTGTGCTTACCGGCATGGGAAATGACGGGGCCAGGGGGGTCAGGGCGATAAAGGCCGCGGGAGGCCAGGTGCTGGCAGAA
Organism: Geobacteraceae bacterium; assembly: GCA_017861285.1. Lineage (GTDB taxonomy): Bacteria > Desulfobacterota > Desulfuromonadia > Geobacterales > Geobacteraceae > CAIWTU01. The sequence goes on from JAGFXO010000004.1 coordinate 23,456, forward strand.
TCGGAAGATTCAGCCGTCATTTTCGGTATGCCGAGGGAAGCGATTGCCACGGGAGCAGTGGATAAGGTCATATCCCTTGACAGGATAGCCGATGAGATCATGATGCGCTGCGGAATTTATAGTTAAGCAGTCTCTCCCTTGCCGCAGAAAGGGGAAGTGGCCGGATTCTGATGGTTTTTCTGGTGCCGGGGTGCCGCGAATGGTCCGCCGGCAATTAGTCTGTCACACATATATATTTATATTCATTCATATCCGTTGCCGAATCCAAACAGGAGCAGAGTATGTCGACAGAAGAAGAGAAGGCAGTTTCCAGCAGGGCCGAAGAGTTCATGCAGGTCTTCAAAAAGGGGGCTGAGTTTACCCAGGAGCTGTTGAAAGAGAATGAGCGGCTCCGTTACCAGGTGATTCAGCTGCAGGAAAAATTGCGTGTCGATCCTGAACCGGTTTTATCTTCAACAGAAGACATCCAGCTGCGGGAGCGGATTGCGGAGCTGGAGAGGGAGAAGGAGGAGATACTCAACCGGATCAGGCAGGTTGAGAAGGAGAACCAGGACTTTGCGGCACGCTACGTCGAGATAGAGACGGAGAACAATAACCTGGCCAATCTCTATATTGCCAGCTACCAGCTCCACTCGACACTCGATTTCAAGGAAGTCCTGCAGATCATTATCGAGATTATTATAAATCTTATCGGAGCGGAAGAGTTTGCCATACTGCTTCTTGATGAGAAGACCAGCGAACTGACGGCCGTTGCCACCGAAGGAGTCTCCCGCGAGGAGATTCCCGCAGTGAGGTATGGCAAAGGGATAATCGGTACTGTCGCCAAGACGGGTGAAAATTATTTTATTGATGATATCTCCACTTACAAGCGCGATTTTCTAAGCCCGATGGTGTGTATCCCCCTGAAAATAAAAGATCATGTAATCGGGGTCATTGTCATTTATGCCTTGCTGCTCCAGAAGAAAAGCTTTGCCGAACTTGACTACGAACTCTTCACACTGCTGGCGGGGCATTCCGCTACGGCAATTTTCAGTTCCAAGCTCTATTCCGAATCGGAACGCAAGCTTTCGACAATACAGGGGTTCATTGACTTGCTGATCAAGTGAAACCGGTCTGGAATCCATGCCGGGCTACTGAGTTTCCGCCTCCCGTGAAAAGAAACGGGGGGTGAGCCCTGGGCGGAACCGGCTGTCTGCAACATTTTGGGAGGGTATATTGAAATGCCGGAACACAAGATACTGATAATTGAAGATTCCCCGACAATGCGGCAACTGATCTGCTTTGCCCTCAAAAGACTTCCGGGAGTCCGGATTGTTGAGGCGAGCGATGGTGTTGACGGGTTGAAGAAGTTATCCGCCGACAAATTCGATCTCATCCTGACCGATATAAATATGCCGATTATGGATGGCCTCAAACTGGTCAGTCTTGTTCGTAATGATGCAAATTACAAGGATACGCCGATCGTCATGATCACTACGGAAGGCGCGCAGGAAGACAGGGAAAGGGCTATCGCCCTTGGGGCCAACGATTATATAACCAAGCCGATCCAGGCCGGCAGGATCCTCGATATGGCGAAAGCTATGCTGAAGAAACCGTGACCCGTGTCAGGTTTTTCGTATCCGTATCAGAAGTGTAACCACGGATGGCGAAAAAGTCACGGATAACGCGTAAAGAATCTACCCGGAGGTATGACGTGGAGGAGAGATATAACCCCCAGAAAGTTGAAGAGAAGTGGCAGGGAATCTGGGACAGCGGGAAAAAGTTCAAGGCGACGGAAGACAGGGGACGGGAAAAATATTACCTGCTGGAGATGTTTCCCTATCCGTCGGGACGCATCCACATGGGACACGTTCGCAACTATTCCATTGGCGACGTGATGGCACGCTTCAAGCGGATGCGGGGGTATAACGTCCTTCACCCAATGGGTTGGGACGCTTTCGGAATGCCTGCGGAAAATGCCGCCATCCAGCACAAAAGCCATCCGGCCAGATGGACATTCGAAAATATCGAATACATGCGCAGCCAACTGAAAAAGATGGGTTTTTCCTATGACTGGGACCGTGAAATCGCAACATGCGAAGTGGATTATTACAAGTGGGAGCAGCTGATTTTCCTGCGGATGTTCAGGGAGGGGATTGCATACAAGAAGACCTCTTTCGTGAATTGGTGTCCGAAATGCGCGACCGTTCTCGCCAATGAACAGGTCGAAGACGGCTGCTGCTGGCGATGCGACAGCGGTGTCGAGCAGAAAGAACTTGACCAGTGGTTTTTCCGTATAACCAAGTACGCGGAAGAACTGCTGGATTATACCGAAAAGCTTCCCGGGTGGCCGGAGCGCGTCCTCACCATGCAGCGAAACTGGATCGGCAAGAGCAGCGGCTGCGAAATCGATTTTCCCGTTGAAGGGAGCTTGACGGCGGTGAAGGTTTTCACCACCCGCCAGGACACTCTTTTCGGAGCCACGTTCATGTCGCTCGCGCCGGAGCATCCCCTGGCCATGGAACTCACGACGGATGAAAATCGGGAAAAGGTTGAAGCCTTTATTGCAAGGGTTAAATCAACCGACAAGTCGAAACGAACCGCCGAGGATATGGAAAAGGAGGGTGTATTCACCGGTTCGTACTGCATCAATCCCGTTACCAATTGCCGCATGCCGGTTTATCTCGCCAATTTTGTGCTGACCGATTATGGGACCGGTGCGGTTATGGCCGTGCCAACCCACGACCAGCGCGATTTCGAATTCGCAAAAAAGTATGTCCTTCCACTCCAGGTAGTAATCCAGCCCCCAGGCGAGGTTCTTGATCCCGCCACCATGGGGGCCGCTTTTACCGAAGAGGGGATCATCACCAATTCGGGAAAATTCGACGGGTTGAAGAGCAGTGACGCCAAGGAGCAGATTGCCGATTATCTCGAAAGCAAAGGGATCGGCAAGAAGACGGTTACTTTCAGACTGCGCGACTGGGGTATCTCGCGCCAGCGCTACTGGGGCAATCCGATCCCGATCATATACTGCGAAGTATGCGGTGTCGTGCCGGTTCCCGAAAAGGATCTGCCGGTCGTCCTGCCTAAAGATGCTACCTTTACGGGGGAAGGGGGCAACCCCCTGGCGAAGGTGCCGTCCTTCGTGAATGCCCCCTGCCCGCTATGCGGTATCATGGCCCGCCGGGAAACGGATACCATGGATACCTTTGTCCAATCCTCCTGGTATTTTCTCCGCTACTGCTGTCCCGATTTCGCTGCGGGCCCGCTGGACAAGTCCGAAACCGGGTACTGGATGCCCGTTGATCAGTACATCGGCGGGATTGAGCATGCGGTTCTCCATCTGTTGTATGCCCGTTTTTTCACCAAGGTTCTCCGTGATCTCGACTATGTGGATATGGATGAACCATTCGCCAATCTTCTCACTCAGGGGATGGTTATCAAGGACGGGGCGAAAATGAGCAAATCCAAGGGAAACGTGGTCGATCCGGATGCGCTCATCAGTGCCTATGGGGCAGATACTGCGCGACTTTTTTCCCTTTTCGCCGCCCCCCCGGAAAAAGATCTTGACTGGAGCGACCAGGGAGTAGAAGGAAGCTTCCGCTTTCTCAACAGGATATGGAAACTGGTTTATGAAGCAGGACCTTTTATCGTGGCAGCGGGGACGGTTCAGCGGCAATCGGTTTCGGAAGAGGGTAAGAAACTGAGGCGCGCCGTGCACAAGACCATAAAAAAGGTAGTGGAGGACGTTGAAGAGCGTTTCCATTTCAATACCGCCATTGCCGCGGTCATGGAACTGGTCAATTCCATAAACGCCTTCGAACCGAAAAATCACCCATCCAACGCACCGGTCCTGAAAGAGGCCGTGGAGAGCGTGGTATTGCTTCTCGCGCCTTTTGTCCCGCATATCTCCGAGGAATTGTGGGAATGCCTCGGCCATCGTGAAGGCATCGAGAAGGCGGGATGGCCGGTCTACGATCCGGCTGCTGCGGAAGAGGATGAACTGCTTATTGTCGTGCAGGTAAACGGCAAACTGCGCGGTAAGATTACCGTTGCGGCATCAGCCGCCGAAGAAGATGTCAAGGCGTATGCCCTTGCAGATGACAAGGTGCAGTCGTTCACAGCCGGAAAGTCGGTAAAAAAGGTGATTTATGTCCCGGGCAAACTGGTCAATATTGTCGTATCCTGAGCAAAATCATCCGTTGGCGGCCCCGGTAGCCGGGTGCTCGACAAGGGGTCTTGCGTTGAAGAACCTGTTCGTTTATTTATTATTGGGGATTATTTGCTGTAGTCTCTCCGGATGCGGGTACCATGCAGCCGACTGGACATCGAGCCCACACGCCAGCGCAGGGAAAACGGTTGCTATCCCGCTTTTTGCCAACAAGACTTTCAAGCCGAACCTGGAAGCTGTGCTGGCGAATGCTCTGATCGACGAGTTTGCCAAAAGAAGCGGACTTTCAGTGGTACCGTCCGGTGCCGACCTGACCCTTTCCGGGGAAGTTGTTTCTTACAGCCTGACGGCGATTTCCTTTTCGTACGATGATACGGTCAAGGAATATTCCGCCGCAATGAGAATTACTGCAACCCTGCGAAAAAACAGTAACAGGCAAATCCTTTGGAAAGGGGAACTGTCGCGCGAACAGGTTTTCCCGGCAAATACCGATATTGCCCTGCAACAGAATGCCGAAGACGAGGCCATCGGTGAGATTTGCAGCAAGCTTGCTCAGCAGGTATACGTGAACCTTGTGGAGGACTTTTAGGCGAATTGAGCCAGGAACGGGTTAGCATGAAAGCCGAAGATTTTTCAAAATCGATTGACAGGGGGGACATAGGTCCCCTCTATTTTCTTTATGGAGACGAGTCTTATCTCGTCGCGAGGGCGGCGAAACTGGTGCTTGACCGGCTTGTTCCCTCAAATATGCGCGACTTCAACCTGAATGTTTACTACGGGAATGAGTCTTCAGGGGAGGAGATTGCCGCGGCTTCCCAGACTCTGCCGATGTTTGCGGAGTGGCGCGTTGTGCAGGTAAAAAATGCCGACAAGCTTTCCGCTGCTTCCCTGGAGATGCTCATCCCCTATGTACAGGATCCGTCTCCATCCACATGCCTGGTTTTTTTAGGGGAAAAGGTCGATCAGAGAAAGAAATTCTTCTCGGAATTCAAGAAAAAAGGCCGGTTGGTCGAGTTCAGGCGTCTTTATGAAAACCAGCTCCAGCCTTTTCTCAGGAATGAGGCTGCGTTCCACGGCAAAAGGCTTCAGCCTGCCGCCGCGGAACTGCTGGTTAACCTTTGCGGAAACAACCTGCAGGAACTTGTATCACAATTGGGAAAGACGGCTCTCCATGCCGGCAACAGGGACACAATCGACTTGGCTGATATAAAAGCGGTCGTTTCAGAAACCAGGGTGGACAGCGTTTTCGAGTTGGCAAACTCTCTCGGAGAAAAGAATATCAGCAAGGCTTTACGGAATCTTCATGCCCTGCTGGGTGATGGGGAGGCCCCACTACTGCTGCTTGCAGTCCTTTCGCGTCACTTCCGCCAGATTTGGAGGGTAAGGGAGCTTCTGGAAAATAAGATGCCGGTACAGAATATAGGGAAAATTGTCGGCATCAACCCCTATTTTCTCCAGGGGATAATCCGGCAGGCGAAAAACTATGCGGTTCCTGAACTCAAGGGAGTTTTCGAAAAGTTCTTCAATCTGGATCTGGCGCTCAAGTCTGGTGGAGGGAAACCGGCATTGCTCCTGGAGAAGGTTTTGATGGATCTCTGCGATAAAAGCCGTGGAACCGGGTAGAAAAAAAGGAACTTCCTGACGAAGTTCCTTTTTTGGCCTATGGAAATGAGGTCCCCGCAGGGGTCTCGAATAATGGACAGGGTTTTTTCTAGCCCAGCGTGCTTACCAGTTTGGTCAAGCGGGAAATATTGCGCGATGCATTCGAACGGTGGATTACACCCTTCGATGCGGCGGAATCGATAACCGGAATAGCGGCGGACAGGGTTTCTTTTGCCCTGCTGCCGTCTTTGGCCTCGACAGCCTCACGCACCCTCTTTATGAAAGTCCGCAGAGTCGAGCGGACATGCTTGTTTCTTTCGCATTTCTTTTTGTTCTGTTTAATCCTTTTGATTGCCGATTTGTGGTGTGCCACAACGAACCTCCGAGTATTTTAAATGTCTATATGTGATCAATGATTTTGGAAAGTTAACTATTTACCATCAGCAGGGCTCTTATGTCAAGGGAAATTTGTCCTTGCGGAATGGCGGCGGAAAAAACCGGCGACCGTTTCTCGCGGTTTGCCGGTATGTTCAGTTAGGGCTCTGCCCCTTGGAAATAGCCGTTTTCCAGGGGGGTTCTTTCTCCCGTTGCCGTGATTTCGATCCCCGCTTTACCGTCAACCGGGCAGATATATTCGCATATGCCGCAGCCGTTGCATAGTTCATCGACTACGTAAGGCTTTTTAAGGGATACCTGCTTCCCGGACATGTCCGCCTCCATGACTTCCTCGAAGCGGATTGCCTTTTTCGGTATGGGACAGTGTTCTTCACAAACGATGCAGTTTGTCTTTTTTGCGAAAGGGAGGCACCGGTTTTTATCCAGTACCGCCTTGCCGATCACTTCCATCCTCTTTTGCTGAGGCGGCAGGTTGGGAATAGCACCGGTAGGGCAGACCTGCCCGCACAGGGTGCAGTTATACTCGCAGTACCCCAGACGCGGAATCATTACCGGCGTGAATACCCCCGCGGCACCGGCATTGAGCACTGCGGGATAGAGTGCGTTTTTCAGGCACACCTTCATGCATTCACCGCATCTCACGCACGTCTTCAGGAATTCCTCCTCGTCCCTGACACCCGGAGGTCGAAGCAAGCGGGCCTGAGCGTCGGGAGTTCTGAACCGAAACAGGCGCACAAGAAGAAATCCCGAGAGCAGGCTGCCGATGAAAATCCGCCTTTCGGGGAAGTACGGCTGCCTGTCTGCTGCCAAGGGGGCAAACCGGAATGCCGCCCTGCTGAATGTGCACTTGAGCGAACATTCCATGCAGCGGATACAGTCTTGCTGCTGCAAAATTTCCCGGTCGAAGGCGGTAGGGCACAGTTGCCCGCAGGCCTGACAGTCAGGGCACAGCCTGTCCGGAATACGTTTGAACAGGGAAAAACGGCCTGCCAGCCCCAGGAGAGTGCCTAACGGGCAGATATTGCGGCACCAATTGCGCGTTTCGTATCGTTCCAGAAAAAGTATTACAAGGAGGAACAGCGCCGACATGAATGCAAGCGGATAGAAGGTCTCCCTGAAAGGCAGGAGATAGTCGCGCACGATGCCGTAAGCCGGGGCAAGGACGTCCCGTTTGTCACCCATGATGCCGTACAGGCCGACCCAGCCCTGGCGAATGGTGTCGCCGAGCAGGGGATAGAAAAAAAATGTCAGCGCCCTGGTCAGGACAGCAATCGGGTCGAATATCCCCGCCAGGTTGATGTTGAAAAGTGATGCCGATAACAGGGGAAAGAGAAGCCAGTATTTGAAGTTTCCCTTGAAATACCTGACGGGGGCCGTTTTTCTGATCCGTTTCGCGGCAAGGTCAAGCAGGGTGCCGAGGGGACATATCCAGCCGCAGAAAAAGCGGCCGAGAAGGAGTGTGGAGAAAAGTACCAGCACGGCGGGGAGAAGAAGCCAGGTGAAAGATTTTGCCGCGAGCACATAAGCGGCCAATACCAATGGATTGCCGCGAAAGAAGCTATTCACGGCAAAAGATATTTCGTCTTTTCCCCGATATTCAGTCAGGACAAAAAGAAAAAGGAACAGGAGCAGAAAAAGCAGCTGGCTGACTCGTGCGACCGTTAATTTCCTCATAGCCGGCCTACACCTTCAAAATTCTGACCTTGCCGAGGTCCATTTCACCAAGCCCCTTTCTGTATGCGGCCACCGTTGTGGATATGTCGGCCGGTTTCAGGCCGAACAGTGTTGTTGCATAGGCGTCCGCGGCAACGATGTCTGCCGAGGCGATGACCTTGTTCACTATTCTGACGTCTCTCAGGTCACCACCCTGCGGGCCGTGACCGGTCAAAATGCGTGTGGCGTCGATGACGACAAGGCGACTTTTCAGCGCACCGTTGATATCGGCGAGGGCGGGGCCGATATTCCGGTGAATTTTGCCGCGGTTGCCCCCCATGACCCCCATGATGTTCTTGATGCCGAGCGACACTCCTGTCAGGCCATGATGCTTGGCTATCGGGACATTGATGAAGACGTTCGCCGTGAGGGCCTCACCGTACAGTTCCCATTCCTTCAGCACCGTGCCGTTTATTGCCACTTTACGGAAACGCTCGTTCTCGATGTATTTCACCTCGACATTTTTCAGCTCTTTCAGGGCGGCACTTATGCCGCTGTTCACATAACAGCGCCTCTCGTCATTGCAGGTCCGGTCAAAGACCTTGACTTTTCCTGCCCCGGCGCGCAGGCATTCCTCAACTATCGCCCGTACGACGAGGGGATGGGTGTTGGCGGCCTGTTCAGGAGTCCTGTCCCACCCGATGTTCGGTTTGACGACGACCAGGTCACCTTTCCGGACAAATTTGCCCATCCCCCCTATTGCTCTGATGGCATTCCTGGTTATGGCTGAATAATCCTTCCCTTCAGCTGCCGCCAGGAGCGGTCTCTCTGTCGCAGCTGCATCGCGAAGCATACGGTGATAGAATAGGGAAGTCATGCCAAGAAACTTGAGAAATGTCCTCCTGTTCATGCCGTTACCTCCTTCCCTGCAGTCATTCACTGTCTGTTGGAAGAGATTGCCCCTCTTTTTCCTGATGCGTGGCGGGCCCGGATTTTTTATAGTGCTTAAAGAATATCAGAATTATCAGGACAAATACCAGGAAGAATATTGCCAGTGAAACAAGGATTGGCGTCAATTGCGACGCTCCGTTTCCCGTCTTTGCCTCCGCCGTGGAAGGATTTGCCGCTGTGCGCCTGACTGCTGCGGTGGTGATGGGGATCTCATGCGGTTCAGGCGAGGCCGGAGTGGCTATGTACATGGTGCCGCAATTTTCCCCGTATGCCCGGACCATGAATATTTCTGTCTCGGGATCAATATTCATTTTCTCATAGATTACGATAACCTGATCGGGCGGCGCAAAGGCCGTGCCGCTCAACTGGTCGGGATATTTTCCGTTGACGGAGTAATAGCCCTGCAATGAATTTACGGCATTCCGGACGGTTTCCCTCACCCCTGTGCAGATATCGGCAGTGGCCGCAGGGGTGATAGTCGCGGAAAACAGAAACAAAACTGTTGCGATAATGGACCAAAGAATGTGCCTGTTCATTTTTTTTCCTCGTTTCCGGGTAAAATCCTCACGTTACAAATCACCAGCGAATCTGCGAGCATGTCATGGAGGGCCTGTTTTTTGCGGGTGAAGCCGGCCATGAGGAAGCCTATGCCGAAGATGAGTGCCGATAGAAGTTTACCGAAATATCTGCCGTTCGCCCTGAGAAATGATAGTCTCCGTCCATCACCGGTGGTTACAATGATGCCGATTGCCATCTTGCCGAGAGTCGCCTGTCGTGGGGAACTTTCCATGAGCGTGAAATAAAGCCAGTGGACAAGAAGGCTGAAAATATTGCTGCCGAGAGCGGTTACCTTGACGGATTCCATATCCGGACCGGACCTGATGGTCAGCAGGTATGAAGTGGAAAAAACAAGAGCAACGGCAGAGAGGATCAATTCATCGACAAAAAGGGCAAGGAACCTTCTCCAGAATCCAGCGTAGCGTGGCTCCTCATTCTGGTCCCGGACCATGTTAACCGAAGGTGCCGTCGAGGTTGCCCCTGCACTTCCGTAAGTCAGTTTTTGGCCGCAAAACCCGCAGATTTGCGCTTGCTGGTCATTTTCCCTGCCGCACGTTAGACAAATCACCGTATTACCTCCTGAAAATGGTCACTCAACTTTTCCCGCCCATTCGGGTCAGGCTTTGGCGGGGGCATCCTGCCTGATCAATAAGGCCAGCAGCAGGGCCGAAACCGCGGCCAGCGAGGCGCCGATCCCAAAGGCAACCTGAGGACCGAATTTCTGCCAGACAATGCCAAAGACGAAGCTGGCCGGGAGAGCTCCTATGCCCATGGCGAAATTGTACCAGCCGAAAGCGCTTCCCCGTTCGGCGGGATTGGCGATATCGGCAAGGAAGGCCTTCTCCACACCCTCCGTGAGGCCGTAAAAGAGCCCGTATAAAGCGAATAGCAGCCATACATGGATTTCCTGCGTCGCCTGGGCGAAGCCGATATATGCCAGGGCATAGACACCCCATCCCGAGATGATGATGCTGCGCCTGCCGATGCGGTCGGAGAGGGCGCCGAACGGCATGGACGAAACCATTTTCACCCCGTGGAAAAATGCCCAGAGCAGGGGGATGCGCACTTCTGAGACACCCAGTTGTCCAGCCCTCAGCAAAAGGAACGTATCCGATGAATTGCCGAGGGTAAAAATAAGCAGGATGACGAGGTATGTCCTGAGCCTTCCTTTCGGGAAAATTCCCAACATTCTGCCATCGCTTGGAGACTTTTTGCGTTCCACCTCCTTGACCTTGAAGACAATAAGCAGAATCGTCAGGATACCCGGAATGGCTGAAAGCCAGAAAATGGTGCGCAAGTCCGTCGTGATGTATGCGAGCAGCAGAGCTGACGCCAGCGGTCCGACAATGGCCCCGGCATGGTCCATGGAGCGGTGGAAGCCAAATGCCTTGCCACGAATCGAAGGGTCGGTGGAGTCGGCAATCAGGGCATCGCGGGGCGAGGTCCTGATACCTTTGCCGATTCGATCGGCAAAGCGGATCAACAAAACCGCCATCGGGCCGGTTGCGGCGGCAATCAGGGGGCGGACGCAGGAGGAAAGGCCGTATCCGGACAATACCAGCTTCTTCCGGTCGTCGATCCGGTCGGAAACAATTCCCGAAACCAGTTTCAAAAGAGACGCCGTCGATTCGGCCACTCCCTCGATAATCCCGAGAAAAGCAGGCCCTGCCCCGAGAACGGCAGTCAGGAACAGCGGCAGGAGCGGATAGATCATTTCGCTGGAAAAATCCGTCAGAAAACTGACCAGCCCGAGAATCAGGATGTTTCCGCTAATTCCCTTGAAAAGCACGTTTCACTCCTGTCGCGAAATTCAGGAGGGCCAAGCACGCCTTGCAGACGATCTCACGGTGGCACGCTGTTTCCGGCCCGGTTTTTTCATTATATTGTACTCGATATCCGCAGATTGGGAAG
>JAGFXO010000005.1 GCA_017861285.1 Geobacteraceae bacterium
AAGCCTCCATAAAAAAAGGCCCCGACGGGGGCTATCCGCCACGGCCTGTTTTACCGACAAAAATAATATATAATGCTTTTTTTCGCAAGGAATAATGAGTATTTCCCCCGGAAGAAACGGGGAGGGTGTTTGTCATCGAAAATCAACCTATTGCGGAAAATTCATCGCTGAATCGTTTCATCGCTTCCCGAAGGTAAAGATGCCTCATTTGCGGTATCGAGTCGAGTATTTGCGGTCGTAAAAACAGAACGTTGCCAACGGGTATGGCGTATGCTCCTTAAATTTCATCGAAAACTAACAATGTTGTGTCTTGGCACGCTATCTGCTTTACTAAAGACTCAAAATCATATCAGGAGGATGTACAAATGAAGAAAGTTCTGTCCACTATCGTTGCCGCTATCGTTGCTGTTGCTTTTGCCGGTGTTGTTTTCGCTGCTGAGCCTGCTGCCACTCCCGCCACTCCTGCCGCTCCTGCCGCTGAAGCGAAGAAAGCAGAAAAAGCTCCGGCTAAGAAAACAAAGAAAGCAAAAAAAGCAAAGAAAGCTCCTGCAAAGAAAGCCGAGCCGGCAACTCCTGCTGCTCCTGCCGCTCCTGCTGCTCCTGCTGCCAAGTAATTATTGCGAATCAGCGAAAAAAAGCCGCATCCGAAAAGATGCGGCTTTTTTTTATTCCTCCTGCCAGACATATGCCGGTTCGATGAACGGGTCGTAGAATCCGGGATAGGGTATAAAGAAGGTGACTATTTCACCGACCCCCGCCAGCGTACGCACCACCGTCATGCCGATACCCTTTAAAGGCCCGATAAAAATCCCTTTTGCCGCACCGTCTTCCTTGGAAGTCACATAAATCTGCTTGGGAAATTCCAGCCACCCCGTGACCGCATTGGTGATGCCGCGGGCTGCCTTGTTGCCCATTCCGCTAACTACCTCCTGTGCAGAACTGTCCTCGATTGATCGAAATTCATCGGCACATGCGGGAAGCACCGGCAGTGCAAGCATGATACAAAAAAACGCCAGGGCAAATACTCTCTGTGTTCCTTTCATGGCAGTATTCCTTTTAAAAGGGTGTTGTGTCTGCTTCCTTCACATAGGGACTCTCCTGATATTTCTAACATAAATACCGACGGGTAGCAAGTAACGGACCGGCTTAGAAAAGCATTTTCTCCACATGAAGGAAAGAATCAAATTTCTTCTTTAGCTGCTTCAGCTTGTCGATGTAGAATTCCGCATTTTCGTCAGGATGGGAAGGGTCGTATGCCGAGACGGGACGGCAGTTTTCGTATGCGGTAACTCCTTTCCCGCTTCCTGATACATAGTAGCTGATCTGGTCCCCCGCCCTGTAGGTGAATGATGATCTGAGCGCAATTTCGAACGCCGCTGACGGATTTCTTTTCCCCTGTCGCACCTTCTGCCGGTATACTTCGGGAGACTCGCCGAGGGTTTCCGTCTTGGCCAGCCAGGCGATGTCGAAGCCGTGTCCGCGCAGTTTTTGCAGATATTCGCTGTACAGCGTGTCGATTCGTTCCGGGGTATCCTGCAGAAGAAGCCGTATCATTTCTTTGAGGAATTCACGCAGGTATTTCTCCATACCCCTCGATTTCAGACCGCTTCCCTTGATGGTTATCTTTCCGTCATAGCCGAGAAGGGCATAATTTTTCATCTTATAGGAGAACATGGCCTTGTAGCGCCCGTCCATTTCCACGTCAATACCTTCCGGCAGAGTCGCGGAAAGCTCCCGGATCAGCTTCTCTTCCTCACCTGCCTCGTGAATCGCCGGCGGCGGTATGAAATAAATTCCGTCGGTATCGATCTCCACCGGCCTGGCCCCGTTTTTCCGGAGCCATTCGAGCATGGTTTTTATGGTGTGGCGGCCGAGCCTCGTCACCTCTGCAGCCAGGGACGGATCGGAGAAATTATGCACTGTCGTCCCGAGGTATCCGTAAAAGGAATTGATAAGTATCTTGAATGTCTGCTGCAGGGCGTTGTAATAATCCCTTTGCCCCGCGTCTCCGGTCTCCCGGGCGATCTTTTTGGCGGACAGCCTGAATTTCCTGAGATCTCTCAGCAGGGGAAGAAAGAGATCCAGGGAGTCCTTCTCCGGCCGCATTTCATGGGCAAGGAGAAGGGAAGGGTACAGGGATGCGACATCACAATGGACAATTGGGCCGACGACCCCCTCCTCGAATACATCGGCATATCCTCCTTCGAAATTTTCAGCCTTGCCTCCCGCTTTCGGAATGGCTATGGCGCTGCGCAGGTATTCCCTCAGGAAGAGCGAGTTTATTTTGGTCGCATTTCCCCTGATGATGCAGTTCTGGTATGAATAGGGAAAGATCCGTGTCTGGAGAAAATAGGGGTAGGAAAGAAGGCGGGACAGGGCAAGCGTCTCGCGCACATCATCCAGGTTATACCTTTTCAGTGATTCCGCATCCTGCAGATAAACCATGCCGATGTTTTGCCGGTCCAGATATGTCCTGTCCCTGCTCGCAAGCCCGAAATGAACGGCCGCCGTTTTCAGCCCGTAATTCTCCAGTTCCCTGGTGCTGATATCGTACATCTGTACCAGGAAATAGGTGTCGACCACATGGCGGCCATAGATATCCCATCGCGGATAATCGATCATTCTTTCCGCTATGGAGAAGCGGGAGGAGCGAACGCGGGGATCGCTTCCGTCCCGTCCCCAGCGAAGCCTGATGCCGTGCCGTGCCGCCCTTGCCCTTATATACTCCAGATCGAAGCGAAAGATGTTGTGCCCTTCGATGACATCCGGATCCCTTTCCCGGATGATTTCCCCAAGCCGCTCCAGCATGGCCGGTTCGCTCATTTCCCGGCCGAAAAGGACTTCCTCATATCCCTGTTCATCCATGACGGCGATCGATATGATCCTGTCTTCCTCCCTTTCCGGGTTGGAAAATTCGTAACCCTCCCGACAATATGTCTCGATGTCCAGTGCCAGCCGATGCAGCCCCTTGAAATCAAATCCCTTGAAAAGGGTTTTGCCGGTCAGAAGCAGATGCTGATGTACGGGGTCGGAGATGAACAGGTAGGGGGCTTCCGGTGAGGAGGGGGTTTTGCCGCTCTTTTTCGCGAGAAAGTCCCGGGCGTTGGCGCATTCATGCCAGTTAGCGAAGGACGCCATGAAACGGTATCCGGCCTCTCCCGTTAATGGCTTGAGCGAGATGACATGCGGGCAGTCTACCATCAGTGACGGATGCTGCACGAGAATAAAGGGATGGAACGGGTCGTCGTGGAAGAATACGCCACGATCATCCCGCATGAAAAGACGGATAAAACGGCCGGCGAGTTCCGCGGCTACGATGCCTCGCGTTCCGTCAATGCCGAACAAAACCTTTTGATCAGCCGATAGAATTTTTTCCATCCTTATCCTTTGTGCCGCCTATCCTCTGCCTTCGCCTTCTGCCCTTTGCCTATTTTATATCCCCTCTTATGCCAATTGTCACTACCTTCAGCGGGATTTCCTTGCCGCTCGCCGCGAGCGCCTGATTTGCCGCCGTGATGATCCCACCGCAGCAGGGCACTTCCATCGCAAGCACCGTAATGCTTTTGATGGTCGAAGTGCGGAAAATCGCCGTAAGCTTGTCGATGTAAGCCTGTCCTGCGTCCGGCTGTTTCGGGCATCCCATGACTACGGCTTTCCCAGCCAGAAAATCCTGGTGGTATCCGGCATAGGCAACAGGAACGCAGTCCGCGGTTATCAGCAGGTCCGCATCCTGGAAGTAGGGGGCATTGGGCGGCACCAGGGTAAGCTGCACGGGCCACTGGCCGAGCCGGCTTTGGACTGTGCCGGGGTCGTGCGCCGCATCCTGCAGGGAGGGTGCCGGTTTCAGGGTCATCATCCGGGAGCCGGGGCAACCTCCGCCGTGGTGGGGAGAATGATGTTTGTGTTCCGCGGCAGTGTTTACGGAGTTGTTGCGGAGTTTCTCGACCAGTTCCGCATCAAATTCGTCGGCTTCCCGTTCGATGATGCTGATGGCGTCTTTCGGGCAGTCGCCCAGACATGCTCCCAGCCCGTCGCAGAGATTGTCGGCGGAAAGCACCGCCTTGCCGTTCACGATCTTGATAGCCCCTTCCGCGCATGCGGGAACGCAAAGTCCGCAGCCGTCACATTTGTCCTGGTCAATGGATACGATTTTTCTTTTCATTGTATGCTCCCTTTCTTGCAGTCAGTCTGGAAGGTTTTCAGTTCGCCGTTCCATGGGGCAAGAATAGTGCGAAAGCAGGCTGCGGGACATGACACAGGTCAAAAATTCCGGATTTGGCATCGTCGGCGGTTGGAGGCGGTTTTGCGGGCCGTCACGATTGCTGACGGCCGTATTCAGGGCTATGTAATGTACCTGCGCTCAAGAAGACGACTGATAATTAATGGCAGGGCGACACCGAGAAATATCAGGGTGCATCCCATCCATTCCGCCGCATTGAGTCTTTCTCCAAGCAGCAGAAGCCCGCCGAGCATGCTCCAGATCGGATCGAGAGTGTAGATCAGGCCGGCCTGGGCGGGGGTCGTGTACCGCTGATAGGTATTTTGCAGGGTAAAGCAGATAACCGTGGGAAAAACGGCGCAATACAGAAGCGCGCCTGCTGAAACGATCCCGAACGGCTGAACGGGCGGGGAGAAGAAAAAGGAAAGCGCGCCGCCGCATGCGGTTACCGTGGCAAACTGGACGAATGTCACGAGATATATATCCTCATCCTCCAATAGTTTCGACACGGCGATGATGTGCAGCGCAATGAAAAAGGCGCAGATTGTTGACAGAAGGTCTCCCCGGTTGAATCCTTCCACCCCTCCGCGGGCAAGCAGGAAAAGACCGGCAACCGCCAGTGACATCCCCGCGAAGGTAACCCGGCTCACTTTTTCCCGCCAGAAGACAAAGCAGGCGAGGGGAACGAAGAGGACGAACAGGTTATTGAGAAAACCGGCTCTGGAGACTGTTGTCCCGCTCACTCCCAGGACAAAGGTGGAGTTGGCCGCCGCAAGGGCAAGCCCCACGAGGATTCCGTTTCTGAGGAGCTTTCGGTTGAAGCGTGAGAACCTCCCCAGGCTGGCCATTCCCATGAGCGTGGTGGCCAGGCTAAAGCGGAGGAAGAGGAAAGTAATCGGGGGGATCTCCCGGAAACCGATCTTGTTGAAAACAAAGCTCCCGCCCCAGAGCATCGTGGTGATCACCATCCAGAATATCGCCTGCCTGTGGGTGACTGTTTTTTTCAATCCATTTGCTTGCATAACCCCAACCGTAGCCGATCTATTCCCAACCTGCTTCCCCCCCGGATGGAAGCAGGACGGGAAATCCTATCCTGTGCCTGCCCGTCAGCAAGACGGGGCCTTTTTGCTCCGTGCCGAATACTGGAGAAGCGCCGGAAGTGTGATCAGCGCGAACAGTGCAGTGGCGCCGATGCCAAAGTTTGTTGCCCAGCCGATGGAGGCCATGGCGCCGTAATCGGTGAAAGCCAGTGAGCCGAAACCGGCAATGGTCGTCAGGGCGGAAAGGAGTACGGCGCGTCCTGACTGGACAAATTGTCTCTCCCCGCCGGCATCATTTATGCCGCGTACCCGGTGGGCGATGTGCATCCCGTAGTCGCTGCCCATGCCGAGAATGGTAACCAGGACCATGGAATTCATGAAATTAAAACGCATCCCGGTGAGTGCCATCAGACCCAGCATTGCGATGATACCGGCAATTACCGGGAAAATTGAATGGAAAATGCCGGCGATGCTTTTGAAATGTGACAACAGCAGAAACAGGACCAGGGTTCCACCAAAAAGAAAACCCCAGAAAAAACTTTTCTTTACCGAATTGGACAGTTGACTGCTGACGAGATCGGCACTGGTTGCCCGTATTGTCGGGTCGAGCGCGGCGAGTTCGGTGAAAAAAGCTGTCTGGTCAAACTCTTTGCCCGAGTAATACAGGTAAAAGAGGAGATGGAAAGTGCCGGCATCCTGCACCAGGTGTCGCTCTATCACGCCGCTGAGCGGGGACCTTCCGAGGCGACCGACCGCATCTGCGCTGGAAACCGGGGCTCCGCTCTGCAGCTGTTCCATGCCGTGCAGCGTCTTTCGAAACGGTTCGAGGTGGAAACCGTTTTTCTCCAGCGCGCTGCGGAGAGTTGCGGCGGGGTTCCCGGCTCCAATGGCCCGGGACAGCCTGTCCCTCGTTTCACCTTCGACCTTCCGGTCATTGATTGCCCGGCCAAGCCACGAGTATGTCGCGAGCTCCCTTTTCAGTCGATATTTCTCGACCAGCGCCGCGATACGAGCGCCACGCTCCATGACCCCGTCAAGGGTGTTTCCTTCGACAGCAAGCAGCGCCTGTTTCGGACTGATGTTCAAATGTTTTTCGATCTTTTCCTGGGTCAGGAAAGCTTCGGAATGGCGGGGTTGCAGATTCTTCAATTCTCCTTCGAAGGAAACAAAAAATGACAGCACAAAAAGGCAGGCGATGAGAACAAGCGACAGCAGGGCGATCTTCCCCGAATGCTTTCCTGTGAGGCGCCATACTGACCCAAGGGCGAAGGCGGGGAGCGGTCGATAGGATGTTGCTGGAAAATGGCGTTCGGCAAACACCAGCAGGGGAGGAAGAAAAAAAAGGGTTGCATACAGGGAAAAAATTACCCCGAGGCCGACCAGGACTCCGAGCTCGGACAGGGCGCGGACATCGGCAATGGAGAGTGCGAGGAAAGGAAACGCGGTGGTCGTGGCCGCGGTAAAAACACCGTGCCCGGTATCGACAACCGCGCAGCGGAGGGCGTCGTCCGTATTCCTGCCGGCACTGCGTTCATGGTAAAAACGGTCGTAGAGGTGGATGGAATAATCCGTACCCAGCCCTATGATCAAGGCGGTAAATGCCAATGAGACTATATTGACGGAGGAAAGGAACAGTCCGGCGGCGCCCAGTGCCAGCACCGTCCCGTAAAGGAGAACCACCGGTATCAGAAGTGTCGGGAGGATACGGCGGTAGGTGAAATAAAAGAGCCCGAGCACAACGAACAGCGATGATACGACACAGGTGATGATATTCCGCTTCATAACCGCTTCATCGATGACGGCGCTCAAATGGGCTCCCGCGCAGGAAATCTTTACCGAAAACCCTTTGCGTGCTTCATTGATCCCCTTTACCAGTTTCCGGGCAAATGTCATGTCGTGCACCGGCTGCGCCGGCACCGCAATCATGATCATGACCTGTCCGTCCCGCGAGAGAAAATAGGGTGAATCGGGATCGAGATCGAAGGACTGTGCGGCCCCTTTCAGGCGGGGCAGAATACGTTCGCGCAAATACAGGGGGTCGGCGGCGATAATGTCACGCATCCCCATCCCCCCCTGGCTGGCCAACTCCGTTCTGGCCCTTTTCAGGGAGCGGTCCATGGCCTGTGGGGCAAGCCTGTCGACAAAACCATCGGCTTCTTCGGGAGAAAGAAACAGTGAGGGGCGACTGACGGCATAACCGATGAAATCGGCGAAAGCCGGGGCTTCAGCTGTTTCATAGACACGGTAGGTGACTTTACTGAAGGCGGGTTTGCCGTCGATCGAGAGTGCTTTCAGCCGTTCGGCGAAGGCCTCTGACTCGGGTATGATCTTTTGAGTCTCGCCCTCCAGGAGAAAGTATGCCTCCCGGGTGCTGCCTGTCCACTTCAGCGACTCGAGGAACAGCCGCAGAGGACCCGTGCTTGAGGGAAAAAGCCTGAATATGTCTGATTCGAAGTGTACTGTCCTGATGGAGATAACTGCGAGGAACAGGATGAGCAGCGCGCAACCGATTGTCCGCAGGGGCCGCATGCGGCTTATCCGATATATCCATTCCAGGTGGGTCTCAACGGCTGACCGGGTATATCGGGTTATTTGTACAAACTGCTTCCGGAGCGTCATTCCATCAGAGCCCTTTGAAATCGGTAATGGGCAGTATGGTGATGCCGTCCAGGGTGGCGGCGAGAGCGGCTTCATCAACCGGCAGGTTAATTTCCGGTTCATCAAAGGCAATTTTCACCGTGTCTCCCAGGCGGTTGCGCATTTCGATGGTCGCGGGAAAGGCAACCCCGTTTATCTGCCGGTAACTGCCGTACAGTATCTGGTCGCCGCCGTCGTTTGATTTCCGCTGCAGCAACCCCCTCTCATCGAAGAAAAGAAACTCTCTTCCTCCGCTTGTTCCGGTACGCTCCAACTTGCCTCCTGACGCCGTCCCCGGGTCCGGCTGGTTCTCGATGACCCACTGCATCATGCTCCAGCCCTTGAGGGCACTATCTCCGGGCAGATCGGAGAATGACCCTGTATAGGCAGTTTCTTTTGATGGCACGAGGCAGGTAATCCGTTCTCCCGAGACGAAAATCTCCATGAGGGTAAAGCCGAAGGGTGAAAGAACGACCAGGTGAAACCTGTCGGGGCGTTTGAAAATCAGGTAACCGTTCCCTCCCATGCTTCCCCCCGAGTTCCTGAATGACAGGGAAACGAAAGATTGCAGGGTTTCAACCTCTTTCCCCGGCTTGACCGGTTCGACCGGTTTCGGAATACGTGCGCACGAGGTGAGAAGAAAAAGCATTATTATCGCGAGACAAATCGCTCTGAAGGATTTTTTTCGGACTGGCATCGTCGCTCCTGTTTTTCGAGTTTTTCGCAAAGGACGATGATAGCATAATCACTGGGCATTATGCCACCCTCTGGAAGAGAACCATCAGGCTCCGGGTCGTGAACCGCCTGTTTCGCCTGAATCTTTTTCTCCCGATTTGTCCGATAATGTTATACTTATGCACATGAGAAGAGGCATTTGAGGTCCTTGTGATCACTCGTAATTGTGCACAGAGATGGTGAAAAGGAGGAGTTGTGCCATGAAAATAGATGGAAGCAGTGCATGGAAGATTTTCTCACGGTTTCTTGGTTATCTGATGCTGGCAGCATTGTCCCTGGTGCCGGTTTCCACGGCACATGCTGCAGAAAATGCGGAAGCGCAGGCAATTGTGGACAAGGCAAAGGGAACCCTTGCCAACTTCATGAGCGATGGGAACTATTCGTGGCTGCACAGTCATCTGAAAACCGCCTATGGGGTAATCATATTCCCGCAAATAATCAAGGCCGGTTTTTTCGTTGGCGGTTCGGGCGGCAGTGGGGTAATGCTGGTGCGGGATACGAAAACCGGAACGTGGAGCGAACCCGCCTTTTATACCCTGGGCTCGGTTACCTTCGGGTTGCAAATCGGCGGTGAGGCAGCCGAGGTGATTATGCTGGCCATGAACCGGAGTGCCGTTGAATCACTGTATTCTTCTTCGATAAAACTGGGCGGCAACGCATCAATAGCGCTGGGCCCGGTTGGAGGCGGGGCGACGGGCGAGGTGACGGCTGACTTCGTCTCCTTTGCCAAGTCGAAGGGGCTCTATGCCGGCATCAATCTCGAGGGGTCGTACATAGGTGTGCGCGACAGCCTGAACGAAGCATTCTATGGGAAATCAGTGCGGCCGGTGGACATAATCGTCAGGAAAGAGGTGAAGAACTCCGGTGCGGATGAGCTTCGGTCTGCCCTGAAAAATGCCTCGTCAACGAAGCAGTGATGGTACTTCCCGGCAGCCGGCAATATTATCTGAAAGTGGCAAGGATATACTCTGCTACTTTTTCCGCATCCTTATCGGGTATGATATTTCTGGCAAAACGCGGCATTCCCACCCCGGGGTTACGCATCCTGTTGACGATGTCCCCGGGGGTTCTTATATTGTTGGCTTCGAGGTCTTTTCTGGTAAGCGTCTTGTCCGGCTTTATGGTGTTGCCGCCCCCGGGGTGACAGGAGGCACAATGCAGCGAAAATATTTCTTCGCCGCTCATCCCGCTGCCTGGTGAACAGCCGGTTGTCACAAGGATGGGAGCAGCGACCGCGATGGCCAGTATCAGCAGTTTTTTCGACATTTCCGTGTCCTTCCGCGCCGTTCGGGCGTGCCGCGAAGCAATCTACCCGGAACCGCCCGTATCAGAGTTCCTCTTCTTTCTCACATCTTTTACTGTGAGCGCCGCAATTTTCGCAAATCTTCATTTTCTCCCCGGGTTGAAACACATTGATATGGCTGCATCTTTTGCATGATATGGGGATAATCTCATCAAGGTAGAGATAGCAATTATAGTACCACTCCCAGTTCATATTCCTGATCTTTTCCAGTTCCTCCTCGGTCATTTCCTGGCTGGCGCTTTCCCAGGAAAGCAATTTGGGAACACCCCGGTTTCTAATATCCTCTTCGGAAATCTTGACGCCGTCTTTTTTCTTCATGGTCCCCTCGTGCCGCATATGCTGCCCGTGTTGTAACGTGCGGAAACAGAAAAGGAATCGGCGTTACCACGCCTTTCTATTCATTTTCTCATGATATGACGGTACGTCAAGCAAAAGACCGTATACGCTTATTGGAAGGGTTAAACAGGAAGGGGTTAAACAGCTTTCTTTTCAAGATACCCGACATACGGCAGAGCCCGGTACCTGTCGGAGTAATCCAGACCGTATCCGACGACCCATACGTCAGGTACATCGAATCCTACGTAATCGACATGCACGTCTTTTTCGATTCTATCGAGCTTCCTGAGGAGAGAACAGGTCTTCAATGACGCCGGGTTTCGGGTCGTCAGCAAATCCAGCAGGTAATGCAGGGTATGGCCGGAATCAACGATGTCTTCGACGATGAGAACGTGTTTCCCGGTAATGTCGGTTCTGGTGTCCATGACGAGGCGGAGCTGGCCGCGGGTTGTGTCGTCGTTATAGGAGGATACGGCAATGAAATCTATGCGGCGTGGAATGGTAATGCATCGGGAAAGGTCGGCAAGGAACATGTAGCACCCCCGCAGGACGCCGATCAGCAGGATCTCATCCATGCCGGAGCAGTCCTCGGATATCAGGTGCCCAAGTTCCCGTACGCGTTCCCTGATCGTAACCTCGGAATAAAGTACGGCCGGTTCTCGTTTATTCATAACAGCCTCACGGTTTAGGTAACGCTATGACGGCCTATGGGGTGCGATTTTTTGCCTTCGCCGCCATTGCCGTCATCTCCCGCATCAGTTCATCGTAAGTTTCGAGCGATTTGATAAGGGGGGCGTCTTTTTTTGCCGATTCCTCGAAAAGTTTCAGTTTCCCGTTGAAGTTTCCGGTCCTGTTTTTCAGGTTGAGTATGCTCTGGCTCAAGTAGCTCTTTTCGTTCCTGTCGGCCTCTTTTCTCGTGATGAAAGTTTTGGTCTTGTTCCAGTACTCATCGGTACATCCGGCATAATGGTTGAGACTCTGCAGGAAGGAAAGGGTGGATGACGATATTTCGGCGGTTGCCGCAAGGCGGGTCCTCACTTCGTTCATGTCCCTGAGCAGCCGCTCGTCCGCAAAACGGGCAGCGGTGGCAATCTTGCCGGCCTTACTGTCCGCGGGAACCTGATCGAGGGCATCGACCATGGAAAGAAACTGTCCTGACGTGGACAGGTAGCGGGAGATGGCAACCGAAGCGGAATTGAGAGTCAGTACCCCCTGGGATATGAATTTCGTCAAAACAGATGCCTGTCCCGCGTAAGGGATGGGAAGGGCTCTGGCAAACCCCGCTGCAAACGACCCCGCTTCGATATATTTGGAGTATCCGGAAAGATTGGTGGTCATCCAGGTAACGAATGTTGAAAAATCCGCCATGGATTGCCGCTGTGTCTTGATATCCCCGCCAATTTCCCGAATCCTGCGGTAACTCTTGAGGATAAGGGTATCGTTCCCGATATGGGGGGACTCCTGGAGAGTACCGATCTTTTCCTGGAGTGAGGAGTTTTCGTTCTGCAGGATCAGGAAAGCATCCTGTTGCTGTTTGAGCAGTGTCTCGCAGGAAAGGGATTCCTCCCCCCGTGCGGGATATGCCGCGAAAATGAAAAATAACAATATCGGAACAAGCAGGATACGAATCATCATAGCATCTATCTCCACGAATCTTGGTGAAAAACTGCAGGTAACAGCAAAAATACAGAAAGCCTTGGCATCAGGCAAGCGTAAATTTATTCAGGAGGGTATCCTCATGCATCACGGTGCCCCACCGTGGGAAATTTGCCGGGAGGGTGTATACTTTCCATGTATACATCATGGGATAGGGGTATAAACAAGGACAAACTCAGGAAATTGAACGAGTAAAGGGAAAACATGAGACCTCTGTTTCATCCCAGTCTTGTCAACGGGCCCTTCGCCGATCCGGGACTCTATATCGATTTCCTTTTTCAGAGGAGGGCGATACTGTTCGATCTGGGGGAAATTTCCCATATGCCGCCGCGAAAGCTCCTGAGGCTCAGTCATGTCTTTGTGACGCATACCCACGTGGACCATTTCATAGGGTTCGACCACCTGGTGCGATTGTTCCTCGGCCGTGATAAAAAGCTCCACTTTTTCGGGCCCCCGGGTTTCTTGGACCAGATCTGGCACCGGTTATCATCCTACACCTGGAACCTGGTACAGAACTATCCCACTGATTTTACTATTGTTGCCGTTGAAATCCACCCTGACGGCAAGGCACTTTCGGCCGGATTCCACTGCAAACAGGGATTCCAGAGCCATGGCAACAGGTCATTTGCCCTGACCGACAGCATGCTGCTCGACGAGGAAACTTTCAGGGTCCGCTTTGCTTTTCTCGACCATAAGATTCCGGTGCTTGCCTTTTCGCTCGAGGAAAAAAATCATGTGAACATCATGAAAAACCGTCTGGATGAACGGGGGCTGCCGGTCGGTCCCTGGCTTGCGGACCTGAAGCACGCAGTCCTCGGGGAGGAGCCGGATGATCAACCTTTCAGGGTCTGGTGGAAAGAGGGGGTGAATGTCATGGAGCGGTATCTTCCGCTTGGGCAACTGAAGCGCGACATCCTGCTGATCGTACCCGGACAGAAGATAACCTAT
This sequence comes from Geobacteraceae bacterium, assembly GCA_017861285.1. GTDB lineage: Bacteria > Desulfobacterota > Desulfuromonadia > Geobacterales > Geobacteraceae > CAIWTU01. Next base: position 12,875 of record JAGFXO010000005.1, read on the forward strand.
GTTACCGATACTGTTCATGAGCCCGAGAACGCGTTGCGAATCATAGAACTGGCGAGAGGATCGGATTACCTGTTCATCGAAGCGGGCTTTCTCCACGAGGATGCCGAACGGGCAAGGGAGAAATTCCACCTGACGGCATACCAGGCAGGGCTTGTGGGTAGGGAAGCGGGGGCAGCCAGGGTGCTGCCCTTTCATTTCTCGCCGAAATGTACGGGGAGGGAGGAAGAGTTGCGCAGTGAAGTGGAAAGGGGCGTTGCCGGGTTGCCGGTTCCGTAGCTTTCCGCCAATAACGGAACCGGCGTCAGAACAAGTTCCGGTCGATTACCCCTTGAATGTGCGCCACATTCCCGCTACCAGCAGACCTGCGGCAAAAGCCGCCCCAATCAGGACGATCTCCGAAAACGGCAGGGATTTTTGTCCCCCGAGAGGCACTTGTCCGGGTGGACAGACGAATTGAGCAAGTTCCCTGGTGCTAATCTGAGTCATCAGGGGAATGTCTTCTATCCCGTAGATACATACCTCGCCTGTCGGAAGCGAGCAAAACCTGCTGGGAGGACACTTTTTCAGAATCTTCCGTTCCACTCCCTCTCCGCAACGGGCACCTGCTTCCTTGAGAATCTGAAGGGTTACATCCGGGTACTTGGAAATCTGCTCCGGCATCAGTCACCTCCATCAGTGCACGTCAGATTGACTTAGTGCAAGGCCTTGCCCCTCCTTAGGGGGTTACTGTGACCTCCCATGGTCTGCTCTCCGACTTGATCGACGGCACATACATCGGCCAGACTGAAGCGGGCAGGGCGAGCGCCGTCCCTTCCAGTTCAGGACGCATGACGTAGCGGAATTCATGGCGTCCGGCCGGCAGATTGTCGAGGAAGAAGGCCATCCGTTCATCATGCCGCTCCGCATGGACGTACCAGTTCCAGAATTCCCCATGCCCCGCGAACCGCAGGTCGGTCTTCGCCTCGCGAACCTCGAAACCGGCGGGCAGGCGGTCTTCGATAATGACGAAATTCATGTTTTCCCTGTTGTCAACCACGAGCCGGACCTCGATATCATCACCGGGAGATAGGGTCGCGCCCGGTTGAATGGGGATATATTCCAATCTCCATTCATTGCCGTCTTTATGGGCGTTGATACGATAGAGTTTCCGCTCGAGAACAAGTCCCGGCGACTGTGATCCTGATTCGGGAGGGACAAGGTAATCGAGCACGGCGGTGAGATACAGTGCCCCTTCAGGACCGCTTTTTGCCAGCTGCAGGCTGTTGGCCCCGCGCTTCAAGGTGGAACCCGGAATTGCCAGGGACGTACTTCCCTTCGTAATTTTCCCCTTCTCTACGGTAATCTGTTCCAGTTCCTTCCCGTTGAGCGTGAGTCGTGCCGTGCAGGATGCCTTGGACTCGCCGGTTGCCGCGACGTAATCGGCAAGCGCCTTGACCACCAGGGCCGTACCGCGCGTGGTATTCCACCAGCGCCCCGAGCGTTTGCGGACCAGGAATTCGGCGAGGGGCGGGGCAAGCGGGTCCGCAGGGTCGGAGGCCAGCACCGTTTCCAGCAGCATGGCCGTCGTTTCCACGGGTGAGGCGGACCATCGCCATGAATACCACCATGAAAGTGCGTCTTCATCCTGCAGATAGGCGGCGGACCCCTCCCGTTTCACGTTTTCTTTCAGGCCCGCAAGGAAGCTGTTTGCCCGCTGCTTCTGCCCGCCGTTCAGCAGGGCATCGATGTAATAAATCCGCTCGGAAGGCCGGAGCTGTCTCCATGCGGCCTCGATCTTCTTTTCCACCGATTCGTCGGTTTTGCCGCTCAGGGTAAAGGAGCGATAGGCGAAGGGAAGGGAGCCGACGGCAGCTTTCCGCATCAATTCCCGCAGAGCATTTTCGCCCCTGTCAAGGACTTCCTTCCTCACGGTAACGCCGGACCTGTGGGAGAGTGCGAGACCATAAACGACATATGCCGTCATGTGCGGGTCACTGTTGCCTTCCTTCCACCATCCCCAGCCGCCATCTTCATGCTGGAAGTCATAGAGCCTCTTCAGCCCTTCATCCAGAACCCCGGGCAGCCTATCGGAGACCTCCTTTTCCAAGGAGACACGGCCGGAGCTGATAAGATTTCTTACGTATACGGCGGGCAGGAACCGGGACATGGTCTGTTCCACGCAGCCATAGGGGAAATCCACCAGTGCCGCGAGACTTTCCTGCAGGCTGGTGGCAAGGGTCGGCGCAAGGGTAACATTCAAAGAAGAGCCTTCCGTCAGGGCTTCATCGGGAAGCTCTACCGTTGCCTCGCCGACGGTGTCGCGCAGGACCAGATTCCCGAGGGATTCCCGCTTGATTGCCCGCGGAAGAACCGGAATCTGCAGTTCCATGGCGTCTCCATTCTCTCCGGCGGATGCCCGCAGGCGAAGCAGCGGCATCCCCGGATTGCCTGCCTTGACGTGGATGTCGCGGCGCAGCGTACCTCCTGCCGCAATCTTCCCGGAAAAAGCGGCATCGCCCCCCAATGCGAGCCCTTCGGCTTCAAAACGGCCCACAACTCCAGTCTCCTTGGCGGTCATATTGCTGATCATGCCGGGAATCCGCAATTCGTCACCCTGAATGAAGTACCTTGGGGGCTGGAGACGGGCCATTACGTCAAGTCGGGAAATGAACTTGCCCCGGCCGGTGCCGAAATCGCTCGCATCGCTATGGCCGACGGCCGTTGCACGCCAGGATGTAAGATTGTCCGGAAGGACGAATTCGGCGGTAGCATTGCCCCGAGCATCAGTTTCAACGACCGGCATCCAGAAGGCTGTGTCCTTGAAGGTCTTGCGGACCCTCAATCCCTGCTGCCTGTCTTCAGAGGCAATGCCGGATATACGGTCTTTCGCGCCGCCGCCGAGATAGACCCGCGGGAAGGAATTGAGCGTAAGGACCAGGTGTTCTCTTTTGCCGCGAAAAAACGGGTAAATATCCTCCCGCCGTTCGGGAGAGATGGCAAATATCGCTTCATCTACGACCGCAATGGAGAGTTCGGCGGGACGGGGCGCCGGGTCTGCCGTCCCTTTCGCCGCCAGTGAAAGCCGCACCGTTTCCCCGGGCGCATATACCGGTTTGTCGGTTTTGATCGACACATCGAGCTGTCCGGGCTGATAATCGACCCGGAGCATTTTTGTCCGCGTATAAAAGCGGCCGCCCGAGACCGCTGTTGCGGAGACATAAATGTAGGGAGCGTATTCTTTCAGGACGGGTATTTCCACGACCTCCACTGACCCCGCTGGACCGATCACTCTCCGGGAATAAATCTCCCTGCCTTCCAGGGTAACGAGAAGACTTGCCCCTGACGCGGGGTTCTTGACGATCATTCGGGCGGTTTCTCCGGGCTTGTATGATTTCTTTTCTGACTCAAGACCCAGTTCACGATAGGAGGAGTCCCAGGCATACCCCTCCTGCCAGACCCATACCCACTCGGGGACGACGGTTTTCCTGCCCTGCTCGTCCACCGCCGTGGCGGCAACACGCCAATACCCCGGGTGAGGAAAAGAATAGAGGAATTCCGCCTGTCCGGATGCATCGGTTTCAATTCCAAGGGTGTCTATGGTGCGGAACTTTGTAATCCGCGTCCGTTTGTCAAGGTATTGCTCATCGATGGTAACTGAAACACGGGATCTGACGGGCTTGTCATCCCATGTCCGCGTTCGTGCCGAAAACTTCTGCGGCCGTCCCGGACGTACGAGATACCCGTGCGAGGCTACGTCCAGGGCCACTAGGGAAGGGGTTACCAGGAAATCTGCCGATGCGGATACCTGCCGGGAAGCCGGATCGGTCACGTCCGCTTCGATGGTATATATCAGGGGAATGACAGTTTGTTTCGTCGGCACCGTGATTTTCACCCGGCCGTTTTCGTCGGAGGTCGCCTCCCCCTCACCGAGAAAATCCGAGTATGCTCCGGAATAATAATTTTCTTCTTCTCCATAAGCCCCTTCGGTGGGGTCTCCGCTTCCCGGGAAGGTTGTGGGGGAGGGTTGCGAGTAGATGCGATACCGTATTTTGGCTCCGGCAACCGGCGCTCCGAAATAATACTGCGCCAGGAGCTGCAATTCCTCGGCGTCCCCTCCAACGCGGAATTTGTGCGCTGCTGTGAGGGAGACTTCGAACTCAGGTTTGCGATATTCGAGGACCTTGAAGTAGGTTTGCCAGGTCTCTTGCTTCGCTTCAGCCTTCAGGGTATAGGTGCCGAGGGAAGGGCCGCCCGGAAGCCCGAATTCACCGTGGAAGGAACCGGATGCATTGAGCGTACAATCCTTTTCGAAAACAGGTTGCCCATCGTTGTCTTCTATGGACACGCGAACCTTGTCAATACCGGGCAGGGCATATTCATCGCCGGCCCTTTTCCGCAAGATCCCCTTGAAACAGACTTGCTGTCCGGGGCGATACACGGGCCGGTCGGTGTATAGGTAGCCTCGAAGGCGGTCAGTCGCGTCCCGGTCATGGTGCCGGGCAAGGGAGATTGATGATGAGTGTCCGTCCTTGAAGGCGATGATTCTCACCGGTTGTCCAGGTCCGGCGTATTCTGCAAGGCCGTTTGCATCGGTTACGGCAGTAAACTCGGGGCCGGCGGAGCCATCCGGCGACCTTGGGAAAGCCGTTACGGAAACACCTTCCATGGCTTTTCCGTCGACCAGGTCAACGGCATAGAGCAGGGTGCCTGATGGCGCCGCCTTTGCTACAATGCCGAGTCGTGTGACCAGGAAGGCTGCGCGTGCCGCTGTTTTCCCCGATGCGGCCTCAACAACATAGATGCCCGGTCGCAGGGGAGGAAGCGGAAAAACTGCCGTTTTTGAATGGATTCCCCTTTGCGCTTTCAAGGGAACGGAAAAAGTGTGCTCCCTTGAAAGAGAAGCAATCGGGATGGTCTCCGGTTTGTCGGTATCGATACTTCCCTCGCGGAATGCGGCCGAATCAACGGCATAAACGGTTATCCGAGCCTTGTCGATCCAGAGACCGCGAAGCCTGAGTTTTTTCGGGTTCGCGGGAAGGAAAACCCTTTCCGCATATTCAAACGAGAGGGAGGGGGGCCTGAGCGCCGCTTCGATGGTTATGGCGGAGCGTTCACCCTCCTTTACCTCGACATTCATTTGCGGGTCTGCTATCCGGTCGTCGTATGACCCAATGGAGTAGAATCCGGGAGGAAGCCCGGCAAAGACGATGTCACCTTTTTCACTTGTTCGTCCGCTCCTGTAGGCAGGCCCTCCGGACAGCCAGACTTCCGCACGGCCGATACTTGTGCGAGACCCTTTTTCCTTATCTCCAGCGACCAGCCTGACGGCCAGTGTTCCGCTCCTGCGAACCGTGATATCGCCGAGTTCCCTTTTCTCCCCCGCCCCGAGAGAGATGAAGAGGGTTTTTTCGGCAACCCATCCCCGTTGCCCTATCCTGACTTCATATCCCCGTGCATCGACCCCCCTGATTTGAAAGATGCCGATCGCGTCCGTTTTGCCTGTCAGCCCCTTTCCGATTGCAACGGAAATGCCGGGTAAAGGTTTGCCTTGCGGATCAACGATTCTTCCGCTGATCATCCCTTCCCTGTTGAGGGGGATGGAAAATTTCACCGGGTCTGTACCGGCAAGACCGACAGTGCCGTAATAAACTGCGAATCCCGGACTGGTAATGGTATACCGGTAGGTCCCTTCAACAAGCGAAACCTGGAATTTTCCAGTGACGCCGGCAGTTTTTGACAGGGCAATCCGGGGTTTTTCAGGGAATTCCCTCCGGAACTGTATGGCAGCGTTCTGCACCGGTTGATTCGTTTCAGCTGAATAGATGAAGCCATCGACAACGATTTGCTTCTCCTTTGCTGATACCGGAATGCACAGAAAAAGAAGCAGAATTGTGACAGCAAAGGGAATCCCGGAAAAACCGGCTTTCATAAGTGCCCTCCTTGTCAAGCAAGCCGTAAAAGTGAATTCAAACGTAAAATTCCTATAGACGATTCCTGGAAGACACGGCAAGTGCCCGGAATTTAAAGACCCGGACGTTTGCAGCATTTCTCTCTCCAAGGCGTTTCATTGCCTCCCGGAAAGCCCAGGAAGAGGTTTTGGCCTCTCCCGGTACTATTGCCACCCCATTGCGTTCGTTCTCGACGAGCATCCCCTCAGTGAGCGGATCTACCTCGGCATATGACGATACGGGCTCCGGTTCTCCCGGGAAGGTGATTTGTACGTCGGCTCCAAGAGCGATCTTCCGGTCGATCGAGTGTGCCCTCGGGTCAGTCAGGAGAGCCATCCTGATATTCCCGTCGATTTCACCGGCAATGTCTGGCGCACGCGGGTAAAAGCCGCCAAAGCACGCGATTACCCTTTTCCCGGAGAAGAACGTGACAAAGCATGCCCTCTGCACTTGTGTGAGGAAATCAGCGGGAATTACCTTTTCAGCGAACCCGAGCCGGGCGAGAAAAACTCCCTTCGCATATTTCAGCAGTTCCGCTTTGCACTTCGTATCGGTAAAGACAGCAGCATGGGCCGGCTGGCTTTCTGGGCCGGATGCAGATTCTTTTTTCACTTCCGGGGTATTGAAATCCGTGCTGGCGCAAGCATTTTTGCGCAGGGCGAAGTAAGGATCGGACACCATCGAAAAGAGCAGGAAAGTCGTGATGGCGATGGATTTCATCGACTGCCGCCTTTCAGTATTCTCGTTGGAGGAGGATAATAGTCCACGGAGAGTTCCTGATCATGAATCAGGTCGTCTTTTAGGTAAGAGCGCCTGGTGATGACGGAGAAACCGTACCCACCGGTCTGCTCCATGGGGAGAACTGTCGCATTCACAGTGTCGACGGCAATTGCAGGCTCGAGGGGGATGCTGTCCGTCTTAATTTCAACCTTGAATCCCTTGTCAGCGGTTGACCAGAAGCTTGCCGTCATACGCCGATTTTTCATGCTGATGCGCAGAATGAGGGAAGTACGGTGGGGATTTCGCAGTTTCAGGTCTTTGCGCCAGGTTGCAATAGTTGCGTCCCTTCCCGGGGGGACATAGGAAACGGCGCGAGAGTGCGGATGGCGCTCGACAATTTCCATGCCGGCATAGAGCCCGGCATTGTAGATTGTTGATGCGAGCTGGCAAATCCCCCCACCTGGAATATCCTGGAGAGTGCCGAGACCGTTGATAATCGGCGCCGGGATATACCCATTTCCCCTGTCCCTGCTCCCGACAAGATCGTTGAAGCTGAAAATGCATCCAGGAGGTATGACGGTGCCGTCAAGGACCGCTGCCGCGAAGTCCGCATTGTGCATCTGGGCGGCGGACCGTCCGACAAGCGATGTGGAAAACCCCCCCCACAGATATGCATATCCCTGCTCGATGCCTTGCGAAACCTTCACGGAATTCAGGGTGAAGACAACCGTCAATAGTGCTATGCATAGATACTGGCTCATTGCTCACAACCAGGATGCACAGGATTCTCCATGGCCCGTCACGGGGGAAATTTTATTCGCTTTCAGAATTGTATCATCTGCTTCAGGGTTAGGCCACTCACGTCCCCTCCGGAAATTGTTCAAATACTGCAACGCATTCGGGACTTTTACGGGAAAGTGTGCTAATGTACCTACTGTTATTCCAAGCATTCTTTCCGACACCTTGCAGCTGCCTGTTGCGGATTCGCTGCGATTTCGACTGATAATCGCGGTTTTCCGGATACGGTGCATTCGATTGCCAGCTGAAACATCGTTATTCTATACATAAAGGAGCGTAGGAGTCATTATGCGCAAGTCAAAGAAGCAGATTGAGGTTTCCGGGACGGTTTCTTTCAGGAAAACCGACATGGAGTTTCTGGGTAGCGACAGGATCGCCCTCCTGGAAAAGATTGACGAGTGCGGTTCGATAACCAAAGCCGCCAAGGCGGTTGGCATATGCTACAAAACTGCCTGGGACACTATCGATGCGATCAACAATCTTTCAGACAAGCCTCTGTTTATCAGGATGACCGGTGGAAAGTCGGGGGGTGGTACAAGGCTCACCGACGCCGGCAAGGAAGTGATACGGAAATACCGGATAATCAACGAAGAGCATGAAAAATTTCTGGCGAACCTGGAAGACAAGATGGAAGATGTAAGCAGTCTCTACAAATTTCTCAAGAGGATTTCCATGAAAGTAAGCGCAAGGAACATCTTTGCCGGAACGGTGGTAAAAATTGCACGGGGAGCAGTGAATTCCGAGGTTGCCCTGGCATTGAAGGGAAGCGATCAAATTGTCGCCATAATAACCAATGAGAGCGTGGATAATCTGGCATTGCAGGAAGGGAAGGAAGCCTATGCGATCATCAAGGCAAGCTCCGTTATTATCAGTGCCGATGTGCGGGAGTTCAAGGTAAGCACACGCAACAAATTGCACGGGAAGATCGTCAAACTGACGCCGGGAGCGGTGAACACGGAATTGAATGTGGAGTTTTCCGGAGGGAATACCATCAGTTCGGTGATCACCAATGAGAGCGCCAAAAGCCTCGAACTCAAAGAAGGTGACGAGGTTTGCGCCATTTTCAAAGCGTCAAGCGTAATACTTGGAGTAGGCTAGTTTTCCCCTGGCAGGGATCATGCCACTTCTTTCGCAAATACCGGCCGTCCAAGCGCAACCCGGTTTCTTCCGTCCGCCTTGGCCCTGTACAGGGCCAGGTCGGCTGAATGGATAAGGGTTGTAAAGGTATGCCCGTCTTCGGGGAAAGTCGCTATTCCGAAACTTGCGGTCAACCGTCCGAACGGCATATTCTCCTCGTTGGGGAATTTCTCGGTTTCGATTTCCTGCCGGATCCTCTCGGCGACAAAACTTGCTTCCGTTTTTGAAGCATCGGGTAATACGATGCAGAATTCCTCTCCTCCGTAGCGGACGACAATATCCATGTCTCGCACCGAAGCCTTCAATATGTCAGCTGTTTTTCTCAATGCTCCGTCACCGGCGAGATGGCCGCACAGGTCATTGTAAATTTTAAAGAAATCCAGATCGATAAAAATAACGGAGAGATTCAAGCCACTGCGGGAGCTCCGGTTAAGTTCTTCTTCAAGCCTGTTTCTCAAGAAGCGGTGATTGTACAGACCTGTCAGATGGTCGGTTACCGACAGTTTTTCCAGTATGCTGGATTTTTCAATGGCCCAGGTCCGCTCTATCATCAATGAAGCGAGGTCGGCAAAAGATGCAAGCAGATTCAGGTCGGATTCATTGAAAACTCCCAGATTTTCCTTGTCGGAGAGATTCAGCACCCCCATGGTTCTGTCCTTGATTTTAAGCGGTACGCAAAGCAGGGATTTGGTTTTGAAACGGGGGCGATTGGGCATGCGCACCCTGCTGTCCTTTTCCACATCATGGACAAGAAGCGGTGTTCCGCTGCTTGCCACCTTTCCTGCTATGCCTTCTCCCAGTTTGACGGTAATGCTCTGGGCGACACTGGAATTCATCCCTTTACAAAAACCTATATGCATGCTTTTCCCGTTTTTATCGATCAGCATGATAGAACCACGGGAAGCTCCAACAAGGTCTGCGGCAATTTCCATGATGCTTCTGTAGAGTTCCTCCTTGTTTTCGGCAAAAAGAAGGGTATTGGTGAGCGTCATCAGGTTGCCCGACAAGGAACCGACTAGCATATGCTCCCTGTCTTTTTTCAACTGAACGAATTTTGCCGTGATCCTGTTCGTCAGCAATTCCACCAGTTGATCATCCATTTGGTCAAATGCTGCGTCAAAGAGGGCGACAAAGCCAAACATGGAGACAGTTGCTTCCAGGGGGAAACTGACAACGCTTTCGGAGTCGAGCATCGGAAAGAGTTTCCTTACTTCATTGTCAATGGTGACGGTTTTTTTTGCCGCGTTCGGAACAATGAAGAGCGACAGTTTGTTCTCTGGAAGAGCGCCCAATTTTTCCGGGAGACCGAATGTCCCTTTCACAATAAAACTTTTTGTCGCCTCGTCACGGAGGGCGAAGGCAATTTTGGGGAACCCGAAAAGTGTCCTCAAAATGTCGCTTGCCACTGAAACCACCTCTTCGGTTGTTTTTAGCTCATCTATCTGGTTCAGGCTCCGCACGATGGTAGTAAGCTGGTTCCGGGTCTTGTCCGGAGCGGCAGCTTGTCTCTTTTCCCCGTACCGGTCAATGAGTATTTTGTGCGTCTGCAGGGCGACTTTTTCCACATCCTTGTATGCCTTGACCGGAATCATCTCGATTTGTTCGAGTATCTTGAACACGTCGACCTTTGTAGTCTTGCATAACTCTTCGAGTTTAAGAATATTGATTGATTTTTCGCGGACACCTTCACCTGCCAGGCACATTCCGACATTTTCGATGCTGAATGGGATGAGAAAGCATAAAAGGCCTCCGTGCAGGCGGCAAATTACGGGCTTGTCGCTTCGCATGGCACCCTGAATCTGTTTTTCAAGAAAGGGGATAACCGTCTTGTTGCTGAACGGATTGTGCACAACAGCCCCACATGCCGTGACGGGTATTTCCTTTGCGGGGCTGTCCCCATCTTGTCGACGGTACAGGGTGAGATTGAAATCCGCCAGGAAATCATACTTTTTCAAGGCTTCCAGCAGATCTGCCGTTTCTTTTTGCGTACAATTCCTTGTCATATGGCATTCTCGCAAGTTAGGGCCCGTTTTGACCTCAATGTATTGTCGAGGCGAAAATATTTCTAGGAAATTATTTGTTCTTGAGAAAAATATAAAGTCATGATAAACTGTTTTCACACGGTGAATCCGCTAATATAAAGAATACTTTCACCGGCTTTATGTACATGTTATCACCATGAAATTAATTGTCAAGAAAATATCAACAAAGAAATATTAATTGCAGTGGAAATCGACCATGAATCAGCAAAATAATCACTCTGGACATACTCTGGGCTCACGGATCAAGGAAATCCGCCAGTCCAAAGGTCTTACCCAGAAAGAATTCGCCGATTCTCTCGGCATCGTTCAGGGATTCCTGAGCGGTCTGGAAAGGGGGAAAAAGGTCCCTTCTGACACTCTTCTGATTGCCTTATGTCATCTCTATGAAATAAATAGGGAGTGGCTAAAGACGGGAAGCGGAGAAATTCACAAGTCTCTACCCCCTCAAGCGTCAATTGCGCACTCTACGGGAAACGCGATCATTCCACTACTCAAGCAGATATCTCCGGACTTTCCCCAGGAGATAATGAGAGAGGATGTCTCCGACCGTATTTCCTTGCCCGATATGCCCGAAGGCTGCTATTCGATAATCAGCTACGGAGATTTCATGGCCCCCACTATCCGTGACGGAGACCTTGTGATCTTCATGCCGGGATGTGATATCCGCAACAGGGATATTGTCCTGGTTCGCAATAAATGGGGCGAAGCCATCCTGAGAAGGTACCGGTTGAGGACAAACGAGATCTTTCTGGCGCCCGACAACCCCGCTTATGCGCCTTTTAAACCTGATCCGAACACAAGGATAATCGGAAAGGTCGTTGACGTATGGAGAAAAATCCGGCTTTGATATCCTGCTGCTTTTCTTATGCTCTTTGCCGCATATCGTTTCCCTATCCCTCGATACCCACCTGCACAAGTACGGGCTTCAGGATACGCTCGGCATCTCTCGGCGAAAGGCCGACCAGATAACCCCTCTTTCCGCCGTTGATATATATCGTCGGCAGTTCAAGAATTGACTCTTCCATGAAAACGGGCATCCTTTTTTTTGTGCCAAAGGGTGAAGTCCCCCCTACCATGTAACCTGAATGTTTGCGGGCGGAATCGGGGGAACAGGGTGTTACGGATTTTACGCCGATGAATCTCGCCAGGTCTTTGGTTGAAACCTGCCTGTCACCGTGCATAAGGACGATCATGGGGTTTTTTGCATCGTCCTCCATGATCAGGGTCTTGATAACGGCGTGTTCGTCAAGATGCAATTCCCGTGCGGGAACCGACGTCCCCCCTTTTTCTTCGTAGTTGTAGTAATGGTCCGAAAAGGCCGCTTTTTCCGTGCGCAACTCACGAATTGCAGGGGTAACGGAAACTTTTTCCTTTGCCATGGTATAACCTTCAACAGATGTTCTCTACCCTACATGATATCATACAAAAAAAGCCCCGCATGAACGGGGCTTTCAAGGCTACTCGTGAGATGTATCAAATCTTGTTGACGTTAGCGGCCTGAAGTCCTTTTGCGCCCTGCACAACGTCGAAAGAAACCTCCTGGCCCTCTTGCAGGCTTCGAAATCCGTCCCCCTGGATGGCGGAAAAATGTACGAAGACATCGTCGCCGTTTTCCTGCTCGATGAAACCGAAACCCTTGCTGTCATTAAACCACTTTACTACACCTTTTGCCATTACTGCTCCCTCCTGTGACGTGCTTCCTGGTATTTTACGGGCATAATCCGGTGCCCCGAGAGAATCTATTGTCAGCGTTCCACCCTTTTTCCGACCAGTCGGCCGTTTTACTTCAGTGCGGCATGCGCCGCGGCAAGGCGTGCGATAGGAACGCGGAATGGTGAACAGGAGACGTAATCAAGACCGATTTTATGGCAGAAAACTACCGAGTCGGGGTCCCCCCCGTGTTCGCCGCATATTCCCAGTTTTATACCGGGTCTTGTGGAACGCCCCTTCTCACACCCCATGATAACCAGTTGACCGACGCCGTCCTGATCGAGAGTCACAAACGGGTCATCCGGAAGGAGACCCTCCTCAACATACTGGGGGAGGAATTTGCCGGCATCGTCACGGGACAGGCCGAAAGTGGTCTGGGTAAGATCATTCGTGCCGAACGAAAAGAATTCAGCCTCCCGTGCGATTTCATCCGCAGTCAGCGCTGCCCTTGGAAGTTCTATCATGGTGCCCACAAGGTATTCCACCCTGACTCCGTAGCGCTCCATAACCTCTTCGCAGACCCGCACAGCGTTCTCCCTGAGAGTCTTCAGTTCCGAAACCGTTGCCACAAGCGGTATCATGATTTCCGGCACCAGGCTGAATCCTTCGTTTTTCGTCAGTTCGCAGGCCGCTTCCATGATTGCCTGTACCTGCAGATCGTAAATTTCCGGATATGTAATACCGAGACGACAGCCGCGATGGCCGAGCATCGGGTTGAATTCATGGAGATAATCGACTTTTGACATCAGGGTCTGGGCGCTGACGCCCATTGTCTGCGCCAGTGCCTCGATATCCTTCGTTTCATGGGGAAGGAACTCGTGGAGGGGCGGGTCGAGGAGCCGTATGGTGACGGGAAGTCCCTTCATTTCCGTGAAGATTCCTTTGAAATCGCCCTTCTGCATCGGCAGGATCTTTGCGAGGGCCTTCTTTCTAGCTTCGACGGAGTCGGCAAGGATCATTTCCCGCACGGCAGCTATGCGGTCCGCCTCGAAGAACATGTGTTCCGTTCGGGTCAGGCCGATCCCTTCGGCGCCGAATTCGCGAGCTGTCCTTGCATCGGCGGGAGTATCGGCATTGGTGCGCACCTTCAGTGTTTTGAATTTATCTACCCACCCCATGAGGGTGCCGAAGTCGCCGGTCAATTGCGGAGGAACCGTAGGAACAAGACCCAGCATCACTTCACCGGTGGAGCCATCGAGGGTTATAATATCACCTTTTTTCACCTCGATGCCGTTAACGGTAAATTCATTTGTTGAGTAATCCACCTTTATTTCGCCGCAGCCTGCTACGCAGCATTTACCCATACCGCGGGCAACGACGGCAGCGTGAGATGTCATGCCGCCACGGGCAGTGAGAATTCCTTGCGCCGCATGCATGCCGTGAATGTCTTCCGGACTGGTTTCGATGCGGACGAGAATGACCTTCAACCCTATTTTTGCCGCGACTTCAGCCTCGTCGGCGGTAAAGACAACTTCGCCGCTGGCAGCCCCGGGGGAAGCAGGGAGACCCTTAGCGATGACTTTCCTGGGGGCTTTTGGATCGAGGGACGGATGCAGCAGCTGGTCAAGCTGGCTTGGCATTACCCGCAAAACGGCGGCTTTTTCGTCTATCAGACCCTCCTTTACCATGTCAACGGCAATTTTCACGGCCGCCCGGGCAGTACGCTTTCCGGTGCGTGTCTGAAGCATGTACAGTCTACCCTTTTCAATGGTGAACTCGATATCCTGCATGTCAACATAATGCTTTTCCAGAATTGCACGGATCTTCACCAGTTGCTGGTAACATTCCGGAAGAACCTCTTCCATGGACTGGACGCCGTCTTTCTTTTTTGTCTTGCTGAGCGGCTGCGGAGTGCGGATCCCCGCAACGACATCCTCTCCCTGTGCGTTAACCAGATATTCGCCGTAGAAATAGTTGTCTCCCGTGGAAGGATCCCTGGTGAAGGCAACCCCGGTCGCGCAGTTATTTCCCATATTGCCGAATACCATGGACTGAATGTTAACGGCCGTACCCCATTCGGCTGGAATGTTGTTCAGCTTCCTGTACGTGATCGCACGCTGATTCATCCATGACCCGAATACCGCCCCGATGGCTCCCCACAGCTGCTCCTGGGGGTCTTCAGGGAAATCCCTGCCGAGCACCTCCCTGATTTTCCCCTTGAAAGTGATGACCAACTCCTTCCAGTCTGCCGCAGAAAGCTCCGTATCGAGGTCGACCCCTTCTTCCTCTTTCTTTCTTTCAAGAATATGCTCCAGTATGGAACCATCCATTCCCATGACTACGTTGGAATACATCTGGACGAAACGGCGATAGGCATCATAGGCAAAACGCTCATCCCCGCTCTGATCGATGATTCCCCGGATGGTGACATCATTGAGCCCCAGGTTGAGGATTGTATCCATCATGCCCGGCATGGAAGCACGAGCGCCGGAACGCACCGAAACGAGCAGGGGATTCTTTGGGTCACCGAACTTCTTCCCCATTAATTCCTCGATCTTGCGCATATTCAAATCCACCTCTTCCTTGAGAGTTGGCGGATAATTCCGATCGTTATCATAGAATTCGCTGCAGACTTCCGTGGTAATGGTAAATCCCGCCGGAACCGGTAGCCCGATGCTGGTCATCTCAGCAAGGTTTGCCCCCTTGCCGCCGAGCAGACTTTTCATCTCCCCTGTTCCTTCAGCCTTGCCGTCACCGAAGAAGTACACATATTTCGCAGCCATTGCAATCCTCCTCTGTTCTTTGTTCTCTCCGCGAGAAAATGAAATGTTTTCTATCTGTCAATCAACTGAACGTAAATAAAAAAATGAGCGAAACCCGGAATCGGGCCCCCCGCTCCGGTTATATGGAAATTTTCGCGAAATCCGCAATATTGCCGAACATCCTGGCTATTCCCGTCAAGAGGGCAAGCCTGTTATTACGAACCCTTTCGTCATCCGACATGACCATAACGGTATCGAAAAAGAGGTCGACAGACTCCTTCAGCGTCGCAATTTCCGCAAGAGCGGCCAGGTAATCCCGATCGGCTATTTTCACTTCAGCGTTTTTCGAAACGGTACGATAGGAAGCGTATAAACGCCTCTCTGCGTCCTCCTGGAAAAGCCCTTCCGCCGGCGGTACGTCCACCCCTCCCTTGACGATGTTGCAGACGCGCTTGAATGCCACGGCCAGGGGTTCAAAGTCCGGGCGCCTCTTGAATTCGGACAAAGCGGCAATTTTTGCCGCTGTCTCGACCAGATCGTCAAACGATGCCGCCACCACGGCTTCCACCACGTCGCCGGGGAAACGGTCGGCCAACAGGTTGACAAAGCGGCCCTTGAAGAACTCCAGGACCTCTTTATGAACCTTTTCCCGCTCGCGGGTGATTTTGCATTGGAGCAGATCGAGGGATGCCGTGATGAAGCTGGTGAGCGGCAGTCGGTACCCCTTGTCCAGCGTGATATTGATGATGCCGATGGCCGAGCGCCGCAGGCCGTAAGGATCGGCCGAGCCGGTCGGGATGAGCCCTACACCGAAACAACCACAGATTGTATCCATCTTGTCGGCGAGTGAAACAAAGGCGCCGATATCGGAAGAGGGGAGCTCGCCCCCGGCTTGAGTAGGGAGGTAGTGCTCAGCAATGGCGTTGGCCACTTCGGCATCCTCGCCATCATGCAATGCGTATTCCCGCCCCATGATTCCCTGGACTTCCGGGAATTCCCCAACCATGCCGGTAACGAGATCGGCCTTACATAAAGTCGCTGCTCTGTGTACCTTGTCAAGGACCGGCTCGTTCAGGCCGGCCGCCAGCCAATGTGCAAGCTGCCGAAAACGCTCCATCTTTTCAAAGGAGGTGCCCAGCTTCTGCTGATAGACCACGCTTTTGAGCGCCTCGACGCGCTTCTCGAGAGGTACCTTTTTATCCTCCTCGAAGAAGAAGCGGGCATCGGAAAGGCGGGCACGCAGCACCCTCTCGTTACCCTTCACCACGACGGAAGGATCGTCCGCCAGAGTGTTGGGGATCGTTATGAAAACGGGGAGGAGCCTGCCGCCCTCGTCGATTACCGAGAAGTAGCGCTGATGGCTTCGCATGGAGGTGATCAGGACCTCTTTCGGCACCTCGAGGAAGCTCCGGTCGAATGTACCATGGACGGCGCTCGGGTATTCGACGAGATAGGTCACCTCATCAAGCAGCCCCTCGTCCGGCAGGAGCTGACCCCCGGAGGCCTTCGCCACCCGGTGGGTTTCGCGGCGAATGATCTCTTTTCTGCGTGCCGGGTCGGGAATGACGAAATGCCGCTCGCACTCTTCCAGGTAATGGGCGAAGTCGCGCACCGGAAAAGGCTGATTGGCCATGAAACGGTGGCCGCGGGAAACACTGCCGCTCTCGATGTTGCCGAAGGTGAACGGCACGACGGTGCCGTCGAACAGGGCCACGATCCAATGGATTGGACGCGCAAAGCGGACATCCAGGTCGCCCCAGCGCATCGATTTCCGGAACGGGATGTTCACGATAAGGCGCGGCAGGATTTCAGACAGCAGTTCATGGGTCGGACGGCCGGTCTCGGTTCTGGTCACCGCAAGCTTCAAAACTTTCCCGGCTTCGACAAGCTCGATTCTCGCATTGTGAAAGGTGGCGATTACTCCCGGCGAAAAAACGGTGCCATCTATCTGCAGAGGAGAGCCATCCCATCCTTTGCCGCGGAGGAAGCCCTCGCCTGCGCGAGTCAATCTGGCATCGGCATCGAAAGCAACATTTGTTGCCGGACCCGTATCGGTAATTTCCGCATCGGGCTGGACCGTCGAGATATCTTTCACCTGCAGGGCAAGGCGGCGCGGGGTAGCGAGAGTCCTGATCCCGTCGAAGGTAAGGCGGGCATTCGTCAACTCCTTTGCGATGATGCTTTCCATGTCGGCCATGGCTTTGTGGAGGAACCCGGCCGGGATCTCTTCTGTACCGATTTCCAGGAACAGTTCTTTTGCCATCAGCGGCCTCCTTTCAACAGCGGAAACCCGAGCCGCTCACGCATCTGCAGATACCCCTCGGCGCAAAGCCTTGCAATGTTTCTCACCTTTCCGATATAAGAGGCCCGCTCGGTAACCGAGATGGCTCCACGGGCGTCGAGCAGGTTGAATGCATGGGAACATTTCATCACATAATCGTAGGCCGGCAAGACCAGCCCGCGTTCCACAAGCCGGATGCACTCCGTTTCATACATGGTAAAGAGCTGAAGCAGCATCGCAACATCCGCCTCTTCAAAGTTGTACGTGGAGAACTCCACTTCGGTCTGGTGGTGGATGTCACCGTATTTCACGCCTTCGATCCACTGGAGGTCATAGACATTGTCGACACCCTGAAGGTACATGGCAATCCGTTCGCAGCCGTAGGTTATTTCCGAGGAAACCGGTTTGAGATCGATGCCCCCTGCCTGCTGGAAATAGGTGAACTGGGTGATTTCCATGCCGTCCAGCCAAACTTCCCAGCCCAATCCCCATGCTCCCAGCGTGGGGGATTCCCAGTCGTCCTCCACGAAACGGATGTCGTGCTGGTTGGGATTGATGCCGAAAGCTTTCAGTGACTCCAGGTAAATGTCCAGTATATTCATCGGAGAGGGCTTCATGATTACCTGGAACTGATAGTAGTGCTGAAGGCGGTTGGGATTTTCACCGTAACGGCCGTCGGTGGGCCTGCGGGAAGGCTCGACGTAGGCCACATTCCACGGCTCGGGTCCGAGGACGCGAAGAAAGGTCGCTGGATTGAAGGTGCCGGCCCCTTTTTCCACATCATAAGGCTGCTGGATGACGCAACCCTGCCGCGCCCAGAAGCCCTGGAGGGAAAGAATCAGATCCTGAAAAGTCAACACATTTCCTCCACTCTATAATTAACAGTATGAATAAACGTAAAATGACTGTTTGCATATCCCGGCAACAGGTGGATTTGCCCTTTACTCAGAGAGAATGCAGAAATGCCGGCTACCTGGGTGTCCTCGATTACTTTAAATGTGGCTAAAACAGCGGGACTTGCTAGATTATCCTGTAACAGGCTCCTGTGTCAAGGGCTATTGGTTGCTAATATTCATCTGTCCGCACTGTTTCCTGCAAAAAGGAAAGGGAGTTCAGAGGACGGTTCAGGTGTGCATCAATGCTCGCATCGAGGATTTCACCTGCTTCCGGAAGCGTGCTGCCCGGAAACCGAATTTTCCCGAATTGCCCCGTACGCATTGCCATGCCGAGCAACAAGAGAGTGTCGGGGGAGATCTTTCGCCCATTCCGGCTGCATGAGCCGCAAAAAATGCCTTGAGACTGAGGCTGGAAGCGCACGTCAGCAATGGAGGCGAGTGGCGTGCCGCAGCGAACGCATTTTTCGAGGGGGATTCGATACCCGAGTATATTGAGCAGGTTCGCTTCGAAGAAGCGGCGGTCATCCTCCACGGCAGGAGCCGAATTGAGGTATTCAAGGTAGGAGGCAAGCAGACGGTATAGCCTCGTATTCGGTTGCGCTTCCGGGATCAAACGATCGACCAGTTCGCATGCATACCCGGCATACCCTATCTTTGCAAGATCTTCGCGAATGCGGGGGAAAATCGTCAGGACATCAACGCTCTCCAGGCGTGAAATCGTTTCTTTCAGTACGACCCGTATCTGCAGCCTGGCAAAAATTTCGAGGGCGCCGCCAAAGCGTTTCCTGCTTTTTTTAGCGTAACGCGCAATACTTCCCATCTTGCCGTGTTCACGGGTAAAGATGGTAACGATTTTATCGGATTCGCCGTAGTCCCGAACAACCAGGACAATTGCCTCACAATCATTTGCCGGCATGATTCTACCGGCACCCCAGCTTTTTCAGCAACATACCGCAAAACTTGTTCAGGGGGTGTTCTCTTTTCAGGGATGGAATAACCGGGTTTTTTCTCGTCCCGAGCTTTTCCAGTTCCAGGATAATTCCCTGATTATATTCGAATCGAAGTCCCTCCCGCATTGTTTGCAGCGCTTTTTCCTTTTGGCCGGAAAGAATGTAAATCCTCCCGAGGTTGAGGTAATGCAAAGCATTGTCCGGATCTTTCTCCAGTGCTTCCTTGCAGAGATCGATTGCTTCCTGGTGTTGTCCGCGGACTTTTGCCAGGCAGAAAGCCAGGTGGGAGCAATACAGGGGGGTTTTTTCGAGGGCGGTTGCCTGTTCGAAGCAGACCAGCGCAAGGTATACGTGGTCGTTGGTAAGGGCGTTCAATCCTTTCTCGTAGATTTCGTCAGCCTGCATATTGGGCATGTCAAGACCTCGCCGGACAATGGTGTGAAAAAACTGACAGAAATAAACATGTATGGCAAAAAACACAAGACGAAGAACAGTTGTTGTTTTCTTGCGAAGTGCTGCGTTCCCGGCGAGGAAATTTAATCCCCTGCTGCCTGTAAACCCGGCAAAATAGCTTTTCAAGCTGCTGCCATGAATTTATAATAGCATGTATGAATATCTCCACAACTGAAAATTTCCCTGCTGCTTGCGGCGTCTATATCATGAAAGGGGTATCGGGAACGATACTGTATGTGGGGAAAGCCAAAAACCTCAGGGCGAGAATCGGTTCATACCTTGCCCAATCCCGTGACAATCGCTGGCATATCCGGTTTCTCATGGCGCGGGTTTCGGACATCGAGTATATCCTCACAGATACCGAAAAGGAAGCATTGATCCTTGAGAACACCCTCATAAAAAAACACCGCCCCCGATACAATATTAACCTGCGCGATGACAAGACATATTTTTCATTGCGCATGGACATGTCCGAAGAGTTTCCCCGCCTTACGATCATTCGCAAGGTGACGAGAGACGGGGCACGTTATTTCGGCCCCTATTCCTCGGCTTCTGCCGCGAGGGATGTGCTGAAACAGCTGTATAAACTTTTCCGCCTTCGTCATTATCCGCTGGAGACATGCCGTCGACGTGGACGTCCGTGTCTCTTCCATCAGATAAACCAGTGTTCGGCTCCGTGCGCCGGCATCATTTCCCGGGAGGACTATGCTGCCCTTGCCCATGGCGCGGTGCTTTTCCTGCAAGGAAAGAACCGGGATCTTGTGAAGGTGCTGCGTTCAAGAATGGCGGAGGCGTCGACACGTGAGAGTTACGAGGAAGCCGCCAGATTCCGAGACCTGATACGTTCCATAGAAGTGACCGTGGAAAAACAGAAAATGGTTGCAAATGGAGGGGACATGGATGTTCTCGGATTCTGCCGCGAAGGAAGTGCCCTCCAGATATCAATGCTGTTTGTCAGGGGAGGAAGCCTTATCGGCAACAGGAATTTTACGCTTTCCTGGGAGATGGGCGATGAGGAAGGGATAGCGTCTTTTCTCGGCGAATATTACAATCGCGATGTGTATGTTCCCGATGAAGTGCTTCTGCCGCTTGCCATTGGGGAGCCGGGGGCTTTTGTGGACCTGCTGTCGGAAAAAAAAGGCAAAAAGGTAGCGGTAACCTTTCCCCGCAGAGGGAGAAAACGCGAGATGGTACACCTGGCCGGCAGGAATGCCGAAACCGCTGCCTTGGAGCGCCGCGATGCCAGGGAGAACATGGATGCAATCCTCGATGAACTCAGGGAGAGGCTGCATCTCTCCAGAACACCCCGGCGCATTGAGTGCTACGATGTATCCAATATCCAGGGACAGCTTGCCGTAGCGAGCAGGATATCTTTCGTGGATGGCAGGCCCGACAAGGGCAACTACCGCCACTATCGGATCAAAACCGTGACCGGAGCCGATGACTACGGCATGCTGCAAGAAGTCCTCTCCCGGCGGTTCAGGCGAGATGCCGGATCCGGTGAACTCCCCGACCTGATCGTCGTTGATGGCGGTCAGGGTCAGCTTGCCGTCCTTGCAAAAGTCTTGCAGGGGCTCGGTGTACACGGTGTGGATGCAGCTGCGCTGGCGAAAAGCAGGGTCGAGGAGGGTATGATGTCGACGGAAATATCCAGGAGCAATGAACGGGTCTTTCTTCCCGGGAGGAAAAATCCCGTAGTGCTGCGGCAAAACTCGGCGCCGCTCCTTCTCCTTGCGCAGATCCGGGATGAAGCGCATCGCTTTGCCATTACCCATCACAAAAAGCTTCGGGGGAAGAGCACCCTGCGGTCGTCTCTAGCCGATATCAGGGGTGTGGGAGAAAAAAGGCAGAAGCAGCTACTGCGCCACTTCGGCAGCCTCAAAAAAATAGGGGAGGCATCGATTGATGAATTGCTTCAAGTCGGGGGGATGGACAGAAGTACCGCAACAGCCTTGTGGGAATATTTCCATGGGAAGCAGTAAAAGCGGATTTACGTTTTAAGTTTTTGGTTTT
>JAGFXO010000032.1 GCA_017861285.1 Geobacteraceae bacterium
GGTGCAGATCCTGCTCAACAACCTCCTCTACGACGTATCCGAACTGCCCATTCCGCTGGATCGGGTGGATGATGATTACCTGAGCCATCCCCGGCACTGGGACATGAAATTCATACGCAACTTCATGCTGGTTATCGGTCCGGTCAGCTCGATCTTCGACTTTCTCACCTTCTACATCATGCTGGCGGTTTTTCATGCAGGGGAGGCGCTTTTCCATACCGGATGGTTCATCGAGTCAATGGCCACGCAGGTGCTGGTCATCTTCATCATCCGCACCCGCAAAAACCCCTTCAAGAGCCGCCCCAATCCCTGGCTTGTCGCATGTTCTCTGTCTGTGCTGGCGGTGGCCGTTCTTCTGCCTTTCACTTCTGCCGGGGTTTACCTCGGTTTCGTAGCGCCGCCAGTCTTCTTTTTCCTTATCCTGACCACAATGCTGATCGCCTATTTGTTGGCTGTGGAAGGGATGAAGAGGTGGTTCTTCCGACGCTTTGCCGCGGAATGAAACGGCGGTAACCTTCCCCCCTGATACCGGTTCAGTTTTCGTGCGAAACGGTTAGGAGAGAAAAGATGAGCACGCTCAAAAGAGTCTTTAGTCCAATATACACGTTCTTCCCCACCGAGGTCGAGGGGTTCGATGCGCTTGGTGAGCTGGCGCTGGATATGCGCTGGTCGTGGAATCACGCGGCCGACGAAGTGTGGGCGCAGCTCGATCCGGATCTCTGGGGTCTCACGCACAATCCCTGGGTCGTTCTGCAAACTGTCTCGCGGGACCGGCTCCAGCAAGCGTTGGACGATACCGTCTTCCGCAGGAAGGTTGAGGACTTAGTGGATACTGAGCGACAAGAGGCGAAGGTGCCCACCTGGTTTCAACAGAGGCATCCCCATACTACCCTGACCTCTGTTGCATATTTCAGCATGGAGTTCATGTTGAGTGAAGCGCTTCCCATTTATTCAGGCGGGCTTGGCAATGTTGCCGGCGACCAGCTCAAAACGGCAAGCGATCTGGGCGTACCGGTTGTCGGCGTGGGACTCCTCTACCAGCAAGGTTATTTTCGCCAGGTAATAGACAGGTACGGAGCGCAGCAGGCCCTCTTCCCGTACAACGATCCCGGGCAATTGCCGGTCATGCCCGTTCGCGAACCGAACGGGGAGTGGTTGCGGCTGGAGGTCTTGTTGCCCGGTTACTCGCTCTGGTTGCGTGCCTGGCAGGTCCAGGTGGGCAGAGTGAAGCTGTACCTCTTGGACAGCAATGACGCGGCGAATTTCCCCGCCTATCGTGGTGTTACCAGCGAACTTTACGGTGGCGGGCCGGAGCTGCGTCTAAGACAGGAAATGGTTTTGGGAATCGGCGGTTGGCGGCTGCTCGAAGCGCTCGGCATCAAGCCTGAGGTCTGCCACCTGAATGAAGGACATGCAGCCTTCGCGGTGCTGGAACGGGCGCGCAGCTTTATGAAAGAGACAGGGCAACCTTTCGAAGTCGCTCTGGCCGTCACACGTGCGGGCAACCTCTTCACCACACATACGCCGGTGGCCGCCGGGTTTGACCGTTTCGACCCTCACCTCATCGAACAATACCTCGGCTATTATGCCCGGAACAGGCTCGGCATTTCATTCCGCGATCTGCTGGCCCTCGGACGCCGAAATCCGGACGACGCCACGGAACATTTCAACATGGCATACCTGGCCGTACATGGCAGCGGAGCGGTCAACGGGGTGAGCCGCCTGCACGGGAAGGTAAGCCGGGACATCTTCCAGTCTCTCTTCCCGCGCTGGCCGGAGATTGAGGTGCCGGTCGGGCATGTGACCAACGGCGTCCATATGCCGAGCTGGGATTCAGCAGAAGCCGACACCCTCTGGCATGAGAGCTGTGGCAAAGAGCGCTGGCTGGGAATGACGGAAACCCTGGAGGGGAAGATCCGCTGTGCTCCTGACGATAAGCTCTGGCAACTCCGCGCTGACGCCCGCAAGTCACTCGTTGGATACGTCCGCGATCGGCTGTCCAAGCAACTGGCCGCCTCAGGTGCGGCGCACGGGGATATCGGGAACGCAGAGCATATTTTTGATGCCAACACATTGACGCTGGGGTTCGCGCGCCGTTTTGCAACCTACAAGAGACCGAACCTGCTGCTGCACGACCCTGAGAGGCTCCTGCGCATCCTCACCGATCCGGAGCGCCCGGTACAGCTCATCATTGCCGGCAAAGCCCACCCGGATGACCAGACGGGACAGGTCATGATTCAGGAATGGATGCATTTTATCCGGCGTCCCGAAGCGTGCAGGCACGTGGTCTTCCTGAGCGATTACGACATGCTGTTGACCGAGCGTCTTGTGCAGGGGGTGGATGTCTGGATCAATACGCCACGAAGACCCTGGGAGGCGTGCGGGACTAGCGGCATGAAGGTGCTCGTCAATGGTGGACTCAACCTGTCGGAGCTGGATGGCTGGTGGGCTGAAGCCTACAAGCCTGACGTGGGATGGGCGTTGGGTGACGGAAAAGAACACGGCGACGACCCGTCTTGGGATGCTGTCGAAGCCGAAGCGCTCTATGCGCTCCTTGAACGGGAGGTGATCCCCGAGTTCTACAGCCGCGACCGGAACGGCATCCCTCTTGCCTGGGTAGCGCGCATACGCGAGAGCATGGCGCGCCTTACGCCGCGCTTTTCCAGCAATCGTACTGTGCGCCAATATACCGAGCACTACTACATCCCTGCCGCTGTCGCTTACCGCGAGCGCGCCGCGGACAAGGGCGCGGCAGGTGTGCAGGTGGTCAATTGGCTACATACCCTGGAACGGAAGTGGGCCAATCTGCGTTTCGGTGAAGCGAAAGTTGCGACGAATGGAAGACAGCACGTATTTGAGGTTCAGGTCTATCTAAACGGGCTCGAACCGGATGCGGTCCGGGTCGAGTTATATGCCGAAGGAGTCAACGGCGGCGATCCTGTGCGCAAGGAGATGACGCGAGGCTCGAAACTGGTAGGAGCGGAAAACGGCTACATGTATAGCGCTCAGGTACAGGCAACACGACCGGCCACGGACTTTACGGCGCGTGTGATACCTCACTGCATGGGCATTGCGGTTCCCCTGGAAGCCGCCCAAATCCTGTGGCAACGATGAGTGGACAGGTCATGGCTCGTCTCTTCAGCTTTTTGCTGCGGGTGCTGCGCGGTTTCAGACGAAATCAGGGGCTGCTGCTGTCCGGTGCTGTTGCCTATTATACCCTGTTGTCAGTCATACCCATGTCAATCCTTGCCCTCCTTGTGCTGACGCATTTTATAGAAGAGTCACTGTTATTTCAGACCTTGTCAACGTAACTGGAAATGGTGATACCCGGCTATGCTGCAACTTTGACAGAACAGGTGCGGGTGTTTCTTGAGCACCGCAAGGCGGTTGGTAGTATCGGCTTCCTCGTCATGCTGTTCTTCAGTTCCGTGGCCTTTTCCATTCTTGGAAAAGCCATTTCGGCGGTCTTTTCCCAGGTTTCATCGTGAGGAGAAAAGGAGTTTCGGAACTGTTGATAGAAATCCACACTGCGGGGGGATAGTCACTCACACACTATCAGAAAATCCCATAATGTCCTGCTTGCATCTCACGTGGTACACTTACGAATAGAATCTGCCAGATCCTTCTAGCAAAGAAAGCAACGACTAGTTCAGATGAATAGCTGTTCCTCCCAGTGCCCAGATCCGTCCGCGCTGGGGAGCCAAACTCCAAAAGTGGGAATTTTTCTTGAGAAAAGTCCCACTTTTTTATATTAATAAGCGTTTTCCTTCTGAATCCCATCTCACCGGTATCATTTTTTCCCTTCTGTTAATTCAGCTTATCGCTCAATATTTCGCCAGAAAGCTGACAACGCAAGATTTCAGTTATGCTTCACACGGACGTTTCAAGTAAAAAGTGAACCTCATAGCTGAAAAATTGCCGGTCAGGTGTCAGTTCAAGCCCGGCCCAGTTGAGGCCGTGGCCTACTTCCCGTCCAGCCGCCAGGCGCCAGGGATAAGGAACATGCGGATCAGCGGGGGATATCGAAAACTCAATCCCGGTTGCGGGATTCTCCAGGATTGTTGCAAACGGGCAGGGCCGCCAAGCCGGTATATTTTCCCCTTCCTGAATGATCCGGCCGATTCGCAAGCGACTGAAAGGAAGGCCGGCTACCTCGTTGAGCAGGATCAAATCGCCTTTGCCCTGCAGCCACCGGCCGTCAACCGTCACCATCAACTTCCCTGGTTCTGTTTCATACGTCACTCGGCAGTCGCCCTGACTGCCGCCGGCCATCATCGCGCTTTCCATACGCAGCAGTACGACCATGACATTTCGGACCTTCAGCAGAAATTGCTGACGCTCCGGACGCTGCATGTAGACCCGGGTAAGTTTTTCCAGCGCAGCCGAAAAAAACAGCGGCATCCGGATACCAAGCAGATACCAGCGTACCAACCGATCCAGCCGATAGATCTTCTCGAACACGTTCCGCTCCAGCCATCGAGCAGTTACGAGCGTCGGGAAGAAGGTTTGCCGTGCGGTTTTCCAGACCGGCAAGCCGAATCCGGCAGACTCCCCGGCATACACCTCATTCTCATAACAGAGAAAGAGCCCCTTCGCCATTCCAGCGGTTTTTCCTTCTCCCCGCGACGGGTCATGAAGCAGAGATAACTGGTCGGAAACCGGCAGCCGCTGAACCATCACCTGGCTCCTTGGCGTTGCAACGATACGCCCTTCCGTCCGGCTACGAACCGGGCGTACACCTCAGCAATCCGTTGTTTCAGGTAGTCCTCATCAAAATCCGATCGATACACAAAGCGGTTTTCATTTTCATACTGCCAGTCGGCCTCGTTCCGGACAGCAAACGCCTTCTCGAAAAACCGGGTACCCGGCAACGGATAGGGAATGGTAAAGGAGATTTCGTCCAGGGGTAAGGTGAGCGCCCACTGAAAGGTTGTCTCGATCGAGGCATACGTTTCACCGGGATACCCAATCATGAAGAAACCCGCGCTCCGGATACCGCTTTGCGCAAACAGGGCAACTGTCTCCTCAGCCATTTCGACGGTGGTCTGCTTGTTCATCAGACGCAGGACTTCATTGCTGGCCGACTCCAGTCCCAAAAAGACTTTCCGGCATCCGGACTGCCGCATCAGCTCCATGTCGCGGCACGTAATCGAATCCACCCGCGAGAGACAAAACCATTTCATATCCAGTTTTTCCCGGATCATTCGCTCACAGAAGGCGCGAAGATGATCAAGGTCCAGGGTAAAGCCGTCATCGGCGATCCACAGCCCGTCATAACCCCGGGCTCTTATATCCCGGATCTCCTCAAAGATCCAATCCATGCTACGACGACGAAACCGCTCGCCAAAAATCGGCTTAGAGCAGAAATCGCACTTGTACGGACACCCATACGTGGTCATGATCCCCGCCAGTGAAAAGCCTTCCCGATTGATCCAAAAGTTTTGATAGCGTTCATGATCATAATCATGGCGATCGGGAACCGGGAGCCGGTTCAGCAGTTCCTCGTCGGATGATCTCGGCAGACTCTGGATTATCGAAGGGCTGTCGGGTTCCTGGCAATAGACGCCGGGGTATTTTTCCGGATCACTGAGGAGAACCCGGAGGTCACGCAATGACATACCGGCCTGCAGAAAATCCCTGCATAAGCCGGGTAAGGAATGAATCGACTCGCCGCGTAAAATAAGATGGAAAGAACGGGAGAACTGCTCCGGTCTGAGGGTCGGCAGTGGGCCGCCGCATAGCAGAAGGGTCTCCGGCAACTGGCGGCGGAGCTCTCCGGCAATATCAAGGGTGTTGTCCGAGATAGATACCATCGCATAGATGCCCACAATCCGAGGCCGCGCAGCCACGATTCGGGCAATCACATCAGTGCGATGCCGGAACGTACAATCGATTACCATGACGTCCATGTTTTCCTGCCGCAACAGAGCTGTCAACTGGGCAATTCCCAGGGGATGGAAAAGCATGGCTTGGGGAGAATGAGTTTCAAAGTACGGGAAAACGAGAACAATGTCAGACATGTGCGATCCCTTGAAAAAACCCATTCTCTCTATGAGCCGGGTAGTGGTTTCATCGGTTGATTGATTTTTGGTGTTGTCTCAGCTTGAATATTAAAAAGCCTGCACAACTTCTACAGGCTTTTCATAATATTTTTGAATTATCTTACTGTTTTAATGCACTCAGGTGGGGTGGGAATAGGTGGCAGTTTCGGATTGAGGTCACTTGTCCCCATTCCTTTTTCAAGCTGTTGCCGGTACTCCTCCGCCGCTCTCTGTGCCTCTATGCACTTCCGCTCTTGTTCTCTAAGATCTTGTTCTCTACGCTCTCGCTTCGCTGATTCGGAATTGGGGTCGCGATAGCATTCATTTGTGCCAGGGTTCCACAACGTATCAGGTGGACACCCTGCTTGATTCGTTGCAGCTTGGGCAGTTGAAGCAAGCAATAACGACATAACGAATATTACTGTTTTCATTCAACGCCTCCTTGAGTATTTTTCAAAAATACCACCATGATTAGGGATTATCTGCATTTTCCTGAAAATTATACTGCATTAAAAAAAATAATAAAGCATATTTGGCTGATTCGTGAGGTAGCGTAAGCCTCCCCGTCAATTTGACAGTTTGAAAGTAGAGTTTAGGACTTATATCACTTTAACTTCAACATCTTCTTAAACTTCCAGGGCGGTTGTGGATTATATTGCTGCCATAGTCCAAGCCTTTTTTGCCGAGCCTGTTCTTCCAGACATATGAACTCAGAAGCATATGGCTCATCGAGATATTTCCTAAATGCCCAAGCCCATCCTTGAGCTATCATCTCCTTGTTGATATTCCTATTATTCAGCCAAACAACAGAAACCAACCTCTTATGACGATCTATGTCCATTACATCCACTTTAATCTTCGTCAGGTAGATACTGTCTTCGAGTGCCTTCCTTGCCTCTTCGCCATATGGTTGACCTGGTTTGCTGACCCTTCCTGTCTTCTTCTTTCTCTTCTCAGTCTCTGGTGCATCAATACCGTAAAGACGTATCTTGAGCTTGATTCCTTGGGAATTGATTTTGATGGAATCTCCATCGTATACTTTGGTCACAGTACCCTTAAGAGTGCGGATAGGTTGCTTTGAATACCCTTGGGACGGGTAGACCAGCATCATAAGAAGAGGCAGCAAGCATAACAGCTTTAATATCATAACAGGATATTATCTCCCTGGTGACCGATTATATTCCTTTACGATCTCTTGGACTGGATACTTATCTTCGTCAATTCTTGCCCATGTTTTTGGAGTGGTGAAAAGGGATATTTACTCATAAGAGTGGATGCATTCACATGGCCCTGCAATCGGAGTCAGAACCACTGCTGCTGGCGATACCAGTTAACCGCATCTCTTGTTGATTCCTCAATGGACCGCGGCATCAAACCAAGTTCGGCAAGGCTTGCCGAAGGATCGAAATACATGGAACGCTTGGTGAGCCGCACGCCTGTGACGGTTGCCATGGGCACGCGATGTGAGATGAAATCGGCCCACAACTCACTGAACCAGCCAATTGTCAGCGCCACCGGATAGGGGACAGACCATTGCGGCGTCGGGCGATTCACCATGTTTGCCAGAACATGCAGCCACTGGCTCAATCGATAGTTGTGCCCACCAAGGACATAGCGAACGCCGGGTCGACCATGGTGCATGGCGCGCACTAACCCGTCAGCGACGTCGCGAACATCGACAAGGTTCACTTCACAGTCAAGATAAGCCGGAATTTTTCCCTGACAGAAGGCAACCGCAAGGCGAGTCGGGGGCGTTTGATTTCGGTCGCCGGGCCCGATGGGCAACGTGGGACTGCACACGACAACAGGTGCACCGGATTCGGCCAGCTTGAACGCCGCTTGTTCAGCCCTGAATTTGCTGCGGCAGTAGGGTCCGATCATGTCCTCTTCACGGAAGCGCGCCGACTCGACGGTGTCAAGGGTGGCGTGATCCGAGGTGAGAATGCTTTCCGTGCTCACATACACCACACGGTTCGCGCCGCCATCGAGGGCGGCACGCATGACATTGAGAGCGCCGACATGATTGATCGCGTCAAACTCGTCGCGATTGCGGCGCCAAAGATTGGGATCGGCGGCCAGGTGATAGACACGATCACAGCCGTGCGTTGCATCGCGTATGGCGACGGCGTCACGAATGTCCGCACGAACCAGCTCAATGCGGTCAAGGGGCAAATGATTCTCAGGTGCGGAGGGGTGTTCAAGCACGCGCACGGGTTCGCCGCTGTCGAGCAATTGTTGCACCAGGTGCGCCCCGATAAACCCCGCACCACCTGTCACTAAATTCATTGCAGAACTCCATCGGGAAGTGTCTCCGCCAGGTGGTGAAGGTGGGCCCGCGCGGGGGCGAGCCGCTCGCGCGAGATTCGATCCACCAGAGTGATGACAGCACTGTTGATTGGACAGGGAAAGTCGCCTGCGAGTCGCACGAGGTGCCCGTTGTAGGCTTCAATTTCGGTGCGACCGCTTCCCATGTCCGGACTCATGGAGCAATAGGTGCCACGCAACGAGGGGCGGAAGAACAGTCCCATGAGTTGTGGCAGGAACGGAGTCCGCAAAATGCTCATGACCGTATCGGGATGAAAGGGCCCGATCTTTTCCAGCGCCAGGCCGGCGTGATGCAAGATGGCATAATTTTCGCGCAGGAGCGCGAAGAACAGTTTTTGCGCGAGCGGATCGACAAGCAGTTGGGCATTATCAACGCCGGCGCTGGCAGCCAGGGGTGAGATGGCGGCGTTGTACATGAGTTTCGTTGCCTTGAAGGGACACACATTGGCGACGCATTCGACGGGAAAGAGTTCGCCTTTGGCAAAAGCGGCGGCGAGCACTTTGATCTGCTCCTGTTCGTTGCCGGTCACTGTACGCCGGGGGCCGATATGCAGTGAACCGGCCCGCGTGATGCGGGCGGCGGGACGATCAACAGGACACGCGGAAACAAATGACGCAATGGCTTCAGCGGGGTGATTCAATCGCTCCAGATGCGGGTCGTACCCGTTTTGAATAGGCAGCAACATGGTTGTGTCTGCAATGCGGTGAAGGATGGCGGAGTTGTCGAATGTCTTCGTACAGAGCAACACTGTCGTGTCTGGTTTCGGGCTCCACTGGTCAAAGTGCACAAAGGTGACGCGTTGCGTGGACTGTCCATCAAGCATCATGCCATCATGGCGCCCGGCGTCAACCTTAGAGAGGTTCGACTCGACCATGGTCACATCCCAACCAGCCCGCTCCAGACAGGTCGCGGCCGCAATGCCGATACCGCCGGCGCCTAAAATATGGACTGATGATTTAATTTTAATAAACACTCCGCATGGTTCGCATATATTTTGTTATCGGAGGATATGGACAGTCTCCTTTTAATGAGTGCGAAAAATTCGCATAACTTTATCATGATCACTTCAGATAGCAATAAATTTATCAGCTTTCTATTAGTCCTTAATCAAAATGTCGGACAGACCCCCGAGGTGGCCGGGTTTAGTGAGACAGCCTGAAGAGTGAAACAAGCAATGCCCCTGTTGTCTTGTGGTTACCGGTTTCAGGCTGCCGGTTTCAATTGTTCGAGTCCCTGATGATGAGCCCCCTTATTTAGTACCAGATTTTTAAGAATTCTCAAGGTACCTGACATCCAAACATTTTTTCGATTTTCTCTAGTCCTTATCGCCGGTTCTTTATTGTAGATCTGATCCTATTATGTAGAATTGATTTGAAGACGGATAAATAAACCGGCAGGGATAGCTCAAGGAGGCAGCAGATGAGTGGTAATTTCCCCGAACCCCGCTTCATCCAGACCAACGGTATCCGCATGGCTGTCTACGAACAAGGCAGTGGTGCCCCGGTGGTGTTATGTCACGGATTTCCGGAGCTGGCCTTTTCGTGGCGATTCCAGCTCCCTGCTCTGGCGGACGCGGGATTTCGAGCCATCGCACCCGACCAGCGCGGTTACGGGAGAACCGATAAACCTGAAGCAGTGGAAGATTACGACATCAAGCACCTGACGGATGACCTGGTAGGTCTGCTTGATGCACTGGGGCTGGGAAAAGCAGTATTCTGCGGGCATGATTGGGGTGGACATGTGGTTTGGGAAATGCCGATTCTCCATCCTGACCGGGTGGCGGGGGTAATCGGGATAAATACTCCGCACCGCTATTTTCGACGAATGGGCGCCGACCCGATTACGTGGTTGCTTGATAATTTCAGTGCTGGTAATTACCGGCTGGCCTTTCTCCAGGAAGGAATTGAGAATGGTCTGACTACGGAACTGCTGCCCGACTTTTTCAATGGGCTCTTCAGGGCACGACCCATTACAATGGCAGAATACCGTGCCGCACCACCGAAGGTCCGCAACCTGGAATTCGAATTTATTATGGAAACCGCTCTCAACCCTCAACCGACCGGCATCTGTTTCATGACACCGGAGGAGCTGAAGTTCTATGTTGATGCTTTTACTGCGGGAGGGTTGACCGCCCCCATCAACTGGTACCGCAACCTTGTCGTGAATAACCGTATCCTTGCCGGAACCAGCGACAGGATCACGGTGCCGTGTCTCATGATCTCGGCCGAAGATGACATCTTCCTGCCCCCAACATTGGTCGACGGTATGGAGGGGTACGTCCCCGACCTGGAAAAGCACCTGATCCGCGAATGCGGTCACTGGACTCAGGCCGAGAAACCTGAAGAGGTAAATCTCCTGATTACCGACTGGCTGATCAGGCGATTTCGTTGAGGATACAAAAGACCCGAAAATTTCAGGAACTGTCCGGCAAGGATTATGTAAATTCAGTTCTTCTTTATCCGGGGCAAAGTCCATAGCCATAAGAGATAAGAGCTTTTTTCATATCCAAATCGGTTTTGGCTCTGCTAAAAGACGGCAAAAATTCGGTTTTCGTCCACTATGGGGAGCCATACAAATCAAGGGGTTAGCCGACAAGGCTGGGCCCTTTTTTCTTTCGTGCTGTAGCAAATGCCGTAAAAAATATTCATTTTGCCCACCTTGGTTCTGTATTCAATACAACCCCCTTCCCCCGGCCGGCATCACTACTTTGAGAAGATCTCTTTCAAGAATTTCTTTGTTTGCGCCCAGGAATCGCGGTCAGCCTTCTTGTCATAGGCAATGGGCAGTTTGAACTTCACGGCAAAAGCATCCGCATCGGGATTCGTGAAGCTGTGCTGGACCCCTGGATATCCCACGTAGCGGAACGAGGCTCCTGCCCTGGTCATCTCTTGTTTGAAGGCTGCCACCTGTTCAGGCGGGATCATCTTGTCTGCATCGCCGTTAAATACCAGCACCCTGGCTTTTACCATGCCTTCTTTAGCCGGGGAGTCAGTCGCCAGGCTGCCGTGATAACTGACGACACCTTTCAGATCGACCCCTTGACGCGCCATGTGCAACACCACCGCGCCGCCAAAACAGTAGCCGATGGCGGCAATCCGCGCCGGATCAACCGATTGTTGCCGCTTTATGAAATCAAGAGCGGCATTAAAACGGGCCTCGCCGATGGCCTTGTTCTTCATGACCTCACCTGCAAACTTGCCTGCATCATCTGGATGCTGGGCGGTCTTGCCGTCGCCGTACATGTCCACGGCAAGGGCGACATACCCTTGTTCGGCCAGCATTCTGGCACGTTTACGGGCATATTCGTTATGCCCCCACCACTCATGAACTACCAGCACGGCAGGACGTTTCCCTTTCAATGCCGTGTCTTGCGCAAGATACCCTTTGAGTACCGTATCACCGGCCTTGTATTCCACGTCACGTCCTGATACTTCCGCTGATGCGGATGAAGTTGAAACCAGAGCAATAACCAAACAGAGTACCATCCAGAAACGTGTCATCATAATTTTTCTCCTTAGTTGTTGAGCATTACAGGGTGCGACGCGTCCAAGCCTTAATTCTTGATGTTCATTTGCAATCCAGAATACTTTTTATCTCTTCGAAAAGGATTTTTTTTGTAAATGGCTTGGTGATAAATCGCACTTTGTCCAAAGGCATTTCATTGCATTCGATCATGTCAGCGGAATAGCCACTGATAAAAATCACCTTTATACGCGGATTTATCTTACATATTTCTTCATACAAGACACGCCCGTTCATCTTCGGCATAACCATGTCCGAAATAACCAGAGAAATTGTATCCTGGTGTTTTTTGAATTTCCTGAATGCTTCCTCTCCATCTTCTGCAACTATCAAGCGGTAGCCTGCTTTAACAAGTGTCGTTTCAAGAAAATGCATCACAAACTCTTCATCCTCTACCACCAGGATTGTTCCGGTGCTCTCTGTTGGAAGTATTTTTTCCTGATGTTTTACCCGCGGCATTTCAGCTTTTACCATGGGAAGGATTGGAAGGTAAATCATGAAGACTGTCCCTTCTCCGGGTTTGCTTTCGACTAGAA
This sequence comes from Geobacteraceae bacterium, assembly GCA_017861285.1. Taxonomy (GTDB): domain Bacteria; phylum Desulfobacterota; class Desulfuromonadia; order Geobacterales; family Geobacteraceae; genus CAIWTU01. The sequence goes on from JAGFXO010000032.1 coordinate 12,426, forward strand.
TGGAGCCCTTATGTTGTTTGATGATTCCGTAAACGATGGAAAGGCCGAGCCCGGTCCCTTTACCGACTCCCTTGGTGGTGAAAAAAGGTTCAAATATCCTGTTCAGGGTCTTTTCGTCCATCCCCTGCCCGGTGTCTGAAACTGAAACGACCGCGTAGTCTCCTGGAACCTCAAGACCATGTTTCTGTGCAGTTACTTCATTAAGGTTGGCCAGCCATGTCATAATTTTCATTTGTCCACCATCAGGCATCGAATCCCTTGCATTGATGGCGAGATTTATAATTACCTGGCTTAACTGCCGGCTGTCCGCCATGACGGTGAGCATTTCACTGGAAAGGTCCAAAGAAAAAAGAACATTTTTTGACAGAAGCTTGTCAAGGAGCTTCAAGGTATCTGTAATAACGTCGTTTACCACCACCGGTTGAAGGGTCATCACCTGTTTCCTGCTGAAGGAAAGGAGGTCCCGGGTAAACTCTGCAGCCTGATTTGCAGCTGCCTGTATCGTCTTTATGCTGGACTGTGAAGGTTCATCGTGCGCATCCATCGATTCCTGCAGTTCATCAACACAGCCGATTATGGCGGTCAGCAGATTGTTGAATTCATGCGCCACCCCACCGGCAAGAAGCCCGATCGACTCCATTTTCTGGGCCTGCAGAAGCTGCTGTTCCAGTCTTTTTCGTTCCGTGACATCATGGGCTATTCCTTTGTATCCGGAGAGTTTTCCCTCATCGTCATACATCAATGACGCTGAGACATGAACAACGACGGTTTCGCCATCTTTCCTCCTCAGCTCCAGCTCAGCATCTTTCACATATCCTTCAGGAATCAGCTTTTTCCGCAACTGCAACCTGGCTTGCGGGGTGATGTGGAGATCATTCATCAGGTCCATTGCCATCAATTCCTCCTTTGTATAGCCAAGGAGTTCCAGCCCTGCGGGATTAATATCAACCAGCTTGCCACGGGTATCCACGATAAATACTGTACCCTTGGATTTTTCAAAAAGCTCCCGGTATCTCTTTTCAGACTCCAGTAGGGCATTTTTGATTCTTTTCCGCTCGGTGATATCGGCATGTGATCCAGCCATCCGATACGGTTTCCCCTGCGAATCGCGCAGGCAAGCCCCGCGGGCGCGAATCCAGCGATAGCTGCCGTTTTTGTGTCGAAGCCGAAATTTGACATCATAGGCGGGAATGAGTCCCTCCAGATAGGCTTTCCGGGTTTCCATTACCACTTTGTGGTCATCCGGATGGATCCTCGACTCCCATTCTGCAAAACTTGAAGAGATTTCATCATCTTCATAACCAAGCATCTGTTTCCAGCGAGACGAGTAAAAAACTTCTTCTGTTATAAGGTCATTGTCCCAGATGCCGTCGTTTATGCCATCGACTGCGAGGGCATATCTCTCTTCGCTCTGACGCAGCGACAGTTCGATTGTTTCTCTTTCCTTGATTTCCTTTTGCAGTTTATCCACCATTTCGGCGAGTTCAGCGGTCCTCTCCGCAACACGCATTTCCAACTCGTCATGGGCTTTTCTCAACTCATCGTCGGTATGCTTTCGGTCCATGGCGTTGGCTACGTGATCCGCAACAGTCTTCATGAGTGACAGTTCGTCCTCAGTAAACAGGGCCTTTTTGATCAGTTCATAATCCAATGCAGAAGTTTCCAGTTCCTTTACACGCTCTTTCAACATTTTAAGCTCGGCCAGCAGTTGTTCATTAGTCTTTGTGTCGAACTGCATGCAGGCCTCCTTGTATTGAAGATACGTTTCAACTGTATGAAAAAGAAATTACCATACCTTGGGATCACTTAACGAAGAGACTTGCAAATTCAACATCTGACCAATAAAAAGGCCGAGCATACCTAAGGTTTAATCCTTCGGCAACTCGGCCATCTTGATAACCAAGACCCGTAGCTTTCCGCCCCCTCTCACGTAGGGTTTGGCTTTGTCGGGAGATTATAACTATATTCAATTCGAACTGTTTTTGAACTATTTATACAGTTACTAGTACCACTTAAAGTAATGTTGTCAATGGGCGGAAAGAAGGGCAGAATTTATGTGGATCGGCATCCGATTGTGATCCGGACCGGCAACGGAGGGTTATCCACCAACATCTTTAACAGATTGTTTTACTGTGCCCATATGGGGTCAGCTTGGGCGCTGATCTTGATCAAATTTCGAAGCCGGCCGTCAAATATTCGCGAACCGCTGCACCAGATGATGGCCATGCTCTTTCCTGTGCGAAAATCCCTGGTTCTCCATGTTGTATCGGCGGGATTTTCGCGTTATTGATAAAAAACAGCCGTCAGGCGTTCCGATCATGCCGGCTTTTTACCCGCTGAAGCGGGGCGATGGGCCTTGACGACCGCTTCATGGGTTTCCATGAAGGGACCGCCAATAAGTTCTATACAGTAGGGAACCGCGGCGAAAATACCGTCGAGTGTTTCCCGAATCGCTTTCGGCTGGCCGGGCAGGTTGATGATCAGCGAGTTCTTGCGGATGACGCCCACCTGGCGGGAAAGGATCGCCGTCGGCACATACTGGAGATTGACGGCGCGCATCCGCTCGCCGAACCCGTCAAGAATCCGGTCGGCCACGGCCAGTGTCGCGTCGGGCGTCACATCGCGCGGCGCCGGCCCGGTCCCGCCGGTGGTCAGCACCAGGCAGCACCCCACCACATCCACCAACTCGCACAGCACCTTTTCAATCCGGTCCTGCTCATCGGGTATCAACCTGCAAACCGACTCCCAGGGTGTTGCCACAGCAGCCTCCAGCCATTCCCGCAGGGCCGGGATTCCCTTGTCTTCGTAAACGCCCTGGGAGGCCCGGTCACTGACGCTGACCAGGCCGATACGTATTGTTGCCGATTGAATAACAGACATGGGCATTCCTCCTCAAGTCCTTACTAGCCATAATGGCTATTTGGACACTCATTTTCCTGCTTGGCTTTTTCTTTACGGGCGAAATGAGCGTACGCTCCGACGCTCAGGAAATTGATGAGCACCGCGACCACGTTCCATGCGATCACCGGTCGCGAAACAATCAACAAGCCGTAGTAGACCCAAATGATCTGAAAGACGCCCATGATTGCCGCCATCCTTGGGTTCATACCCGCACTCGAACGACGTTTGAGCATTGCCACCAGATCCGGTACGGCGGCAAAGGTCGTTCCCAATCCCGCCACAAGGCCAAAGATCTCTGAACGTTGAAACCCGGGGATGAGCAGGCTCGATGTGTCTTGAGGAAGCAAGTCCTGACAGCCATAGAGCATGGTCAGGCCTGGTAGGAGAAAAGCGAGCGCCACCCTGTTGAATCGGCTCATACGTGCCTCCTCCAATCGTTGTTTCCCGACGGTTTCCCCGGCTTGAAGACCTGCACCGCTATCGACTTGTAATACGTGACTTCAACGATATCGCACCTGGACATTCTCAGCATCGGAAATCGTCACCATGTCAGGGTTGGACCATGGGAATCTGCTTAACCAGCTCCATGTCCATCATCAGTCCGAGACGCCGGTCCAGTTGCATGAACAGGGCAGTCTTTTTGGCCGGCAGAACCTTACTGAAAATCGGGAAGTATTTGAACCGTAACTGGACGACGGCGTCATCCGCGTCAAGCATTCTCCTGGTTAAGCTTTGAACCTGAGCGTCGGTAAGAGTGTTATAGCTCCGGGCATAATCCTCGATCAGCGCCATCTTGATGTCATTCATCCTCATCGTTTCCCGGGTGTAGTCATCGTACACCGGCCAGAACTTTACAGCCTCCGCCTCGGTCAGCTGCATGTTCGCGCTAACGATAAGCTTCTTCATATCCTGCAGGTCCTTTCTCTGTTTCTGCATTTCCTGATTGCCAACCGATTCATTCGTTGAACCTTCAGCAAACAGTATCCCCGCATTCAGCAGCAGGGCGAAGACCAGCAGTGCGACAGCGACAACTTTTTTCATCTTTTTCTCCTTTTGTGTAAGGTTTGGGACCATAAAGCCGGACTTGTGAAAAAGCTCTATGCCAAAAGCCACTGCCGATACGGAAAGAGTTACTCCGCACACCAATTTCTGTGGTAAGGGCTGGAACTGTTCGACATGAGCATCTCCGGATATATATCCCAGATTCATGCCAATTTTCAGGCCAATCTCCATGGCTGTAACTGTTTGTATTAACGTCATTTATTTTTGCACTTACAAAATGATGGCTAAAGCCGTGGACGAAATATCGACCAGGGGTTGAAATTTCAATTTAAATTCCGCAGGAAATGCTATATTTCCTTTATTGCACCAACCGGAACAAATCATGGTACAACAATTGAAAAATTAATGACTCGTGTTATATGGGTTGTGATGTATTTTGAAGCCCCCTGTTGCTGAAACGGAAGCGATATGCTGTAACCTGATTTGGCAAGCTACTCGGACTGACGAGGCGATCGGACACACCGACCAGCTTCGTAAGAGATTTGCATTGATGAATTCGAATTGGAATAAACAGGTTAGTTTTGTTCCGGTCTCGATTTCTCGCTCAATCCTACAATTTTTTTGGGAGGTTATTGAGCGTTCGGGCACGCTGTCGGTCGTGATTGCGCTCGTGTTCGCAACCGCGCAAGCACATGCCGGCGAGATCGAGCCGAGAGCCTATGTCAATA
>JAGFXO010000101.1 GCA_017861285.1 Geobacteraceae bacterium
GGGAGAACCCGTTTATGTGAGTGGTGTAAGAGGTTCCGTGGAACGTAATGCAGTCCGTTATTATCTTGCCATCCAGACATATATGGATACGCTTTCAATCCCCTGGAACCAGAGATTTGAGAAACGGATCAGTCGTTGGTTCGACCTGACGGCGCGTTTTCCACGGCAACTGTACGAAATGGACAAAGGGGAATACCTTGCCACTAAGAGGCGTGAGCATAACAATCAGCTCATGCTTCAGAAAGAAGCGGGCAAATGATGGTATTGGTAGACAAAAGACAGAACAATAGAGCTTTTTTTTCGAAGTGCTGCTTCGGCAGCATTTCTTTTGATTCGACTCGTGTAAATACTGGTATAAGTAAAACTTATGAAAAAGAAATTTAAACAAGCGAGCAGCGATAAAAATACCGCCATTATTCCACAGCAAACCGAAACGCCACGAGAGGAAAGAGTCCCCTTCCTCGTTGCCGGGATCGGGGCTTCCGCCGGTGGATTGGAAGCCCTGGAACAGTTTCTGGGGAATGTACCGGAAGGCAGCGGGATAGCCTATGTCGTTATCCAGCACCTGGACCCGACGCATAAGGGCATTATGCCGGAACTCCTCCAGCGCGTAACGAACATGAAGGTCTTTCAGGTCAGGGACCGGATGAGTGTCAAGCCAGACTGCGTCTATGTAATACCTCCCAACAAGGATATGTCCATTCTGCATGGTGTGCTGCACCTGTTCGAGCCGACGGCGCCCCGTGGCCTGCGGCTCCCTATCGATTTCTTCCTCCGCTCCCTGGCCGAGGACCGGCAGGAGCGCAGCATCGGCGTCATCCTCTCCGGTATGGGCTCGGACGGTACGATGGGGCTCAGGGCCATCAAGGAAAAGGCGGGGGTGGTGCTGGTGCAGGAGCCTGCCTCGGCCAGGTTCGACAGCATGCCCAGAAGCGCCATTGATGCCGGGCTGGCCGACCTTGTAGCCCCGGCGGAGGACCTGCCCCGGAAGATCATCGACTATCTCCGGCACGCCCTCGTCATTGCCAAAGCCGACCTACCCTTAAAGGAGAGGGACCAGAGCGCCCTGGAAAAAGTTCTCATCCTGCTGCGGGCAAAGACCGGCCACGATTTCTCATTGTACAAAAAAAGCACCGTGTATCGCCGGATCGAGCGTCGCATGGGCATTCACCAGATCGACAGGATTGCTGCTTACGTCCGCTATCTGCAGGAGAATTCCCAGGAAGTGGAACTCCTGTTCAAGGAACTTTTGATCGGAGTGACAAGCTTTTTCCGCGACCCGGCGGCATGGGAGCAACTGCGGGAAGAGGCTATCCCGGCGATCCTCGCGGACCGTCCGGCAGGCGGGGTGATACGTGCCTGGTCGGCAGGCTGCTCGACCGGGGAGGAGGCGTATTCGCTGGCCATTGCCTTCAAGGAGGCGCTGGAACAGGCCGCTCCCAAGGCGAGTTTCACGCTGCAGATCTTTGCTACTGACCTGGACCGGGACGCAATAGACAAGGCCCGTCAGGGGGGCTATCCGGCCAACATCGTTGCGGACGTGTCTCCCGAACGCCTGCGCCGGTTTTTCAGCAAGGAAGAGAACGGGTACCGGGTGCGCACGGAAATCCGGGAGATGGTTACCTTCGCCACGCAGAACGTCATCATGGATCCCCCCTTTACCAAGCTGGATATCCTCATTTGCCGCAATCTTTTGATCTATCTGGCGCCGGAACTGCAGAAAAAGCTCCTGCCGCTCTTCCACTACAGCCTGAATCCAGGTGGCGTCCTGTTTCTGGGGAGCGCTGAGACCGTCAGCGCCTTTACCGAGCTCTTCGCGCCACTACATGTAAAGTCGAGGCTCTTCCTGCGTCGCGAATCCTTCCTGCCGGCCGAACCGCTGGCATTTCCACCCTCGTTTGTCCCTGCTCTGCCGGGAGTTCCCAGGGAGTTAACGATGTTGAAGCCTGCAGCCAATCTCCAGTCGCTCGCGGACCAGCTGCTCCTGCAGCATTTTTCCCCGCCTGCCGTGCTGGTCAACGACAAGGGTGACATCCTCTATATCAGCGGGCGTACCGGAAAATATCTGGAGCCGGCGGCCGGCAAGGCCAACTGGAATATTTTCGCCATGGCCCGTGATGGGCTCCGTTTTGATCTGGGAAGCGCTTTTCAGAAAGCGATCCGGCAAAAAGAGGCAATAACAGTCAAGGGGGTCAGGGTCGGGACCAACGGCGGCAAGCAGACCGTTGATGTCACGATCCAGGCGATCGATGAGCCGGAGGCGTTGCGGGGTATGGTGATGATCGTCTTTACCGACGTGGCAACTCCCAAGGATAAGATAGTGCCGGATCGTTCGAAGAGAGGTTCGTCCGACAACTCCAGGGTTATCGAACTGGAGCAGGAACTCTTGCAGGTCCGCGAGGAACTGCAGACTACCCGCGAGGAAATGCAATCCTCCCAGGAAGAGCTCAAATCCACCAACGAGGAACTGCAGTCCACCAATGAGGAACTGCAATCCACCAACGAGGAGTTGACCACCTCCCGGGAAGAGATGCAGTCCCTGAACGAAGAACTGCAGACGGTGAATGCCGAGCAGCAGTCCAAAATGGACGAGCTTTCACGGATGAACAACGACATGAGGAACCTGCTCAACAGCACGGAAATAGTAACCGTGTTCCTGGACAACGAACTCCATGTCCGGCGGTTCACCACCGGGGCGAACAAACTCTTCAAGCTGATCCCGGGCGATGCGGGGAGGCCGCTTTCCGACATCGCAAACGACCTGCTCTACCCTGAGATGACCGAAGAGGCGCGGGAGGTCCTGCGGACGCTGGTTTTTTCGGAAAAGCAGGTCACCGCAACCGATGGGCGCTGGTTTTCGGTGCGCATCATGCCCTACCGCACCATGGAGGACGTAATCGGCGGTGTGGTGATCACCTTTGCGGATATCACCGCGGCCAAGACGCTGGAGGCGGAACTGCGCGAGAAGAATGCAAAACTCAAGAGTCTGCTCGAGGCTGGAGGGAAGTAATGGGTATTGAAAACGACAAGAGCATGTCAGCAGCAGCCGAACTGCGCTGCCGCGCTGAAAAGCGGCTGAACGCAGAGTCGCCGGTAACGCGACCACACCGGACCGAGGAAGAGACCGAGAGGCTCGTCCATGCACTTGGGGTACACAGGATCGAATTGGAGATGCAGAACGAAGAGCTTCGCCAGGCCAGGGACGAGTTGGAAACAGCGCTGGACAAGTACACCGACCTCTATGATTTAGCGCCGGTCGGCTACTTCACCCTCGACCGTAACGGAACCATCAATGCCGTGAACCTTAGCGGCGCCAGCCTCTTGGGGGGCGAGCGCTCCCGGCTGCTCGGCCGACGTTTCGGGCTGTTCGTCGCAGACACAGCCCGTCCTGCCTTTACTGCCTTTCTCCGGAAAGTATTCGAAAACCGGGCCAAGGATGCCTGTGAGGTGGCGCTCTTGAAAGAAGGGAAGCCGCCGCTCTTTGTGCAGATCGAAGCCGTGACCGCCGCTTCAGGGCAGGAGTGCCACGTTGCGATCATCGATATTTCCAAGCGCAGGCAGTTGGAGGAGAAGCTCGAAATTCTGCACAACGACCTTGCTGTCAGAGCCGCCGAACTGGAGGCTGCCAACATCGAGCTGGAGGCGTTCAACTACACTGTTTCCCACGACCTGCGCAGACCACTGACGGCCATCAACAGCTACTGCCAGGTAGTCCAGGAAATGTGGGGCGACAAATTCGATGAGCAGTGCCGAGGATACATCCGGGAAATCTACGAAGGTACCCTGCGCATGAACCGGCTCATCGACACCCTGCTCGATTTTTCGCATATCACGCACGTTGAAATGCGCCATGAAAAAGTTGACCTGAGCAGAATGGCGGAGGAAGTGGCCATGGGGCTGAAAGTAACGAAGCCGGAGCGCCGGGTCACGTTCCGGATTAGTGAAGGGATAACGGCCGACGGTGATGCAGGTCTGCTGCGTGTGGTTCTGGATAACCTTATCGGCAACGCCTGGAAGTACTCCGGCAAACAGGAAGAGACTGTCATAGAATTCGGAGTGACTGGGGTTGACGGGAAACCGGCCTGTTTCATCCGGGACAACGGGACGGGATTCGATATGGAGTATGCGGGAAAACTTTTTATTCCTTTCCAGTGCCTTCCCGGCACCGAGGAATTCAGAGGCCACGGCATCGGCCTTGCCACGGTGGAGCGGATCATCCGGCGCCATTACGGGCGGATATGGGCCGATGGAGCGCCGGGCAAGGGGGCGACTTTCTATTTTACGTTGAGTGGTGACAGAACCATTTGACAAACTTCATCCAGCCATTGAAAGCAGGTTTTCGCCGGGAGACGTTTTGATGCCTATCAGGGCCTTCGAATCAATAAAAAAGATCGTGGAGGATTTTTTTGGCGGAGCAACCTTTAGCCTTGCCAAAGAAGACTCAGCGACCCGTGCGGCTAAACAAGGCGAAAATGTCCTGGTTAAGAGAATTAACACAGAACTTGACACATATCGCTTCATCCTCCGCAGAAATGGGTTGCCGTTTACAGACACTGAAAGGAAAATTGCTGATGAAGTAGCGGAAGCTTTTCACATCTTTTTTATAAAGCGAAGAAAAGGTAGCGACATCACGTACTTTCGAACAGCTCTTCTCTCCTCGCTTCTGGATGTCTCGGTATCACGCTATCTGCGGTTTAATCGGCATAGTGCCTTCTGGTCAATACAAAAACTGCTGCAGTTACTGAAAACTCTCTCGTTTCAGAGGCACGAGGGGAAACCTGCCACAAGCGGATTCATTGTGTACTGCAATCAGATCGAGGAATTCAATGTGGCATGCAGTTTATCGGACTGCCTCAGGCATGATTTCAATTCCAGCATCGGCATCTCGGCCAATTTCTTCAAAAGCCCATTGACCTATTTGCTCGTGAACGGTATGGGAACGTATTACGTAAGTAATATCAACATGCAGGCCACCGGAATGATAAAGTTCATGAACTATGGGAACCGTGATGCCATTGAACGTCTCAGCCTGCGCGACACACTGTCGCTCCTCAAAAAACTCGAAGCAGGGGCGTTTGCCGTGTGTATTACACCTGCCTCCGAATTGGAAGTAATGACCTGCCCGGATAACATTTTCGTCTGGAGAAAAGGGAGCTGGAGCTTATTCGATCCGGATATTTACAGAAGTTTTCTGTCGGGATGTCTGGTTGCACAAGAAATAGAATCGCTGATAACGACCGTGTATTCCCTTTCAAAGCTCAGGCTCGGAACGATTGTCCTCATAGCCGACGAGAACGTATTGGTTTCAGGAGATTTACAAAGAGGGACTACCAGTGGCAAGGATTCCCTTAGTCAATTGATCATAAGCTTTTTCAAGGACAAAACGATCTCCGGCCTGAAACATTCAGGAGAACTGATCAGCATTCTGTCTTTAGATGGAATGACCTTGTTCAATAAAGACGGAGTGCTTGTCGATGCAGGAATTATCATTAATACCAGCACGACTCCCGGTGTGGTGACGGGTGGGGGACGGACAACGGCGGCAACTGCGGCATCACTCTACGGCAAGGTTATAAAGGTCTCTGAAGACGGGCCGATAGAGCTTTATGAACGTGGGAAGTGCATTTACAGATTTGGCTGATACTCAGGTCGTGTTACATCGATATGAGTGGGGTTTACGTGTTATGAGGATACTGTTAGCGGAAGATGAACTGAGTTTTCAACGCCTCTTGGAAGAAAAGCTGTCCACATGGGGATATGATGTCGTTGTCGCTGTGGATGGCATTGCCGCCTTGCAGATTCTCCAATCTGAGGATTCACCGAGGATTGCAATACTTGACTGGATGATGCCGGGCATGGATGGAGTGGAAGTATGCCGGAAAATCAGGGAAAAGGTGAATGAACCATATACGTACCTAATTCTCCTGACTTCTCAGCAGCGGGATGAAGATCTTGTTATCGGTATGGAAGCAGGCGCCGATGATTACATTACCAAGCCCTTCAAGCACAATGAGTTGCGGCTGCGCTTGCGGGCAGGAAGGCGCATCATCGAGTTGCAGAATGAACTGCTTGCGGCCCGTGAAATTTTTCGGACGAAAGCCTCACACGATTCACTCACCGGCCTGTGGAACCATGAGGAAATCCTCCTCATCCTGGCGCAGGAATTGTCCCGGGCCAAGCGGGAAGAGAAAAGTGTCTGCGTGATTATGGCCGACATCGACTTCTTCAAGATAATAAATGATAAACATGGTCATTTGGCGGGCGATGTTGTACTCCGTGCGACTGCCGGCAAGATGCATTTCCTGATGCGTTCCTACGATTTTATAGGACGTTATGGCGGCGAGGAGTTTCTGGTTATCCTTCCCGATTGCTGCCTGGAGAGCGCCGCCGCTTTTGCAGAAAGACTCAGGCTATCCGTGAGTAACGACTGTATCGATACACCTGAAGGAATGATACCGGTCACCATCAGTTTTGGGGTAGCGGCGTACTGCAAGGACAGGATGAAAGATGCTTATTCCCTCGTAAAGGCGGCGGATGAAGCCCTTTACCGGGCAAAAGTAAACGGCCGTAATCGCGTGGAAGTTGCCCCTGATGATGGGATGATGGCTTGAGGAGATTCTTTAGGCACACCAGATCCCGCCAGAATACCTTGACACCGACTCGCTGCAGTACATCAAAAAGATTTTCGTAACTCTTCGCCCTGTCATGGCTGAACTGATTTCTCCCCAGGTGGGAAAACATGCAGGGGAGTGATTTTGAGGGAACCGAAGACTTGGAATATGGTTTTCGGCTTTTACCCGGTTTTATTTTGACTGTAATGGGATTGAGAGAATTGTACAACTGCTGAAGTCATCTTTTTGCATCGTCACTGGTTTCCTGACACAACTTGAAATCCTTTCGTCGGGAAGTATACTCATTTCAACCACTTTCCTCAGTAAGGAGCCTCTTCTTTTATGGATGTAAAGATACTTTTGCTTATTATCATTGCTTTACTGACCATCGCGAATCCGGTCATGGCCGGCAACAGGGAAGGGGCGGTCACCCTTTCGCCTTTTTCGGAGCACAAGGGTTTCCGAATGGAGAGGAGCATCTCGACGCTGATTGGAAGTGGGGGATCCGGGGTGGCTACAACTTCACCCGGAATCTCGGG
>JAGFXO010000102.1 GCA_017861285.1 Geobacteraceae bacterium
CTCGGTGCACGGCATATAGACAAGCCCCTTGTAGTAGCCCAGCTCGTTTGCCTCGCCGGTACGGCCGATCATCACATTGGTATCCTTGTAGACCGGATAGACCGGGTCTCCGATTGCAACCACGTTCTCAAGGGCAAAGATATCGAGGATGTTTGCCGTGTCGCACTTGGACCCGTCGGAGATGAACAGCTCGGAGGTCTTGAGCGAGACGCCCAGGGGATTGTAAGACTTTTCAATGATGGTGTTGATGAGGAAATCGTATCCCTGTTCGGGCCCGTACCCCATGAACGTCTTTTCGTCGGCCATTTCCTCGACGGCTTCATGGAATGCCTTGATGAGCGCCGGGGGCAAGGGACGGGTCACATCGCCGATCCCCAAACGGATTATTTTTGCATTCGGATTGGCCTCGGCAAAGGCCTTCACGCGACGGCCGATCTCAGGGAAGAGATAGCCGGCTTTCAGTTTCAGATAATGTTCGTTGACAAGAGCCACAGATGGAAACCTCCCGCAAAATTTCAGAAAATTCTGTCTTCAATGAATTGACAACGCTGCAGTCTTCAATTCTTAAGCAATTTCTGCTTTCTGCCCACAATAAAATAGGCAAGCAGCCCGATAAGTGGAACCAAAATAACGACAAGCAACCAGAGTATCTTGTTGTTGCCGGTGAACTCGTTCGTTATGATATCGACCAGCGCCCATAGCCAGAGGGCAAAGGGGAGGACAAGAAAGAAAAAAAGGATTAACAGGTCAGCAATTCCATTCATCGCAACTCCCCCTCCCAGATATTACAACAGCATGGTGGTCCTAGAAAATACCGGGTATAAACTATTTCAGTCCGAGCACATCCTGCATATCATACAGGCCCGGTTTGCGGCCTGCCACCCACTTGGCGGCCCTGGCCGCACCCCGCGAGAACATGTCCCGGGTATGGGCACGGTGGGTGATCTCGATCCGCTCTCCCATGCCGATGAAGTACACCGTATGATCCCCCACGATGTCGCCGCCGCGTATCGTCTGCATGCCGATCTCTTCCTTCGTCCGCTCCCCGCAGATCCCCTGCCGGTGGTAATTGGCGACCTTGCCGTAGTCCCGACCCAGAGCCTCGGCAACCACCTCGCCCATGCGGATGGCGGTGCCCGACGGACTGTCCTTTTTCATCCGGTGATGGGCCTCGACGATCTCCACGTCAAAATCATCCCCCAGGATTTTTGCCGCATCCTTGAGTATCTTGAACACCGCGTTCACCCCCACCGACATGTTGGGGGCAAGCACCACCGGTATGTTCCGGGCAAGCTCACGGGCCAGAGACATCTCTTCCGGGGTAAACCCCGTCGAGCCGATGACCATCGCCTTGCCGTTCAGGCCGCACACCTCCAGGTTTTTCAGCGAAACCACCGGCGCGGAAAAGTCGATCAGGACGTCGCAGCCCTTCACCAGTTCGTTCAGGTTGTCGGTGATTGCAACCCCCAGCGCACCACAGCCGGCTGACAGCCCCGCATCCATGCCGATATAGGGGTGACCCGGCCTCTCCAGACCGCCACAAAGCTCCAACTCCGTATCTTCCTTGACCGCCGTAATGACACGGCCTCCCATTCGGCCGGCGGCACCGCTTACAGCAATTTTTATCATCCCACACCTCCTGACGGCGGGCTACTATGAAACGGACAATGGCATAACGTCCCTAAACCTTTTGCCTTTTGCCTTTTGCCCTTTGCCGACGATATCATATCAACCCGTATTCCTTCATGATCCCGGCCAGCTTTGCCCTGTTGGTTTCGGACATCGGCGCCAGCGGCAGTCTCACCTCGTCGCTGCATTTCCCCATGAGACCCAGCGCGGTTTTTACCGGGGTCGGGTTTGTCTCGATAAACATTGCGTTATTGATCTTCAGCATTTTCAGATGCAGGAGCCTGGCTTCTTCCATGTTTCCGGCATTGAATGCGTCAATCATCAACGCTATCTCTTTCGGCATGATGTTCGCGGTCACGGAAATGACCCCCGCGCCGCCGCAGGCCATCATGGGAAAAGTGATGAAATCGTCACCGGACAGCACATCGATCTTGTCGCCGCACAGGGCAAGGATTTCGGAAGCCTGCTGGAGCGAACCGGTCGCCTCCTTGATGCCCACAATATTCTGGATCTCCGCCAGTCGGGCCACCGTCTCGGGAAGCATGTTGACACTGGTGCGTCCGGGAACATTGTAGAGAATCTGGGGGAGGGCCACCGCTTCGGCAATCGCCTTGAAATGGCGGTATAGTCCTTCCTGGGTCGGCTTGTTATAGTAGGGCGTCACCAGGAGAATTCCATCGGCGCCCACTTTTTTGGCATGCTCGGAAATCTCGATAGCTTCCTTCGTGGAATTGGATCCGGTTCCGGCAATGACGGGCACCCTTTTTTTCGCCTGCTGGACAACGATCTCGATTACGCGGTCGTGCTCTTCGTAATCAAGCGTGGAGGCTTCGCCCGTCGTTCCACAAGGCACAATCCCGTCAGTTCCATTCACGATCTGGAACTCGACCAGTTCCCTCAGTCTCTCCTCGTCAACCTCGCCTTTTCTGAACGGCGTTACGATGGCTACGATGCTCCCTTTGAACATGGCTGTTTCCTCTCAAATGGTATCTTGTTTCCCCTTTTCAAGCCTGAAGGGGCCGTCTTATCCGCAGCGGCTACTTTTGCAGGAAATCCGGGATATTCTCACCTTTTATCAGGTCGTCCCTGTTTTCCCGCTCCCGGATGATGGTGAAAGTGTCTCCCTTGACCATCACCTCGGCCGCCCGCGGTCGGCTGTTGTAGTTGCTGCTCATGGCAAACCCGTAGGCACCAGCGGACATGAAGGCAACCAGATCCCCTCCCCTGAAACGGGGCATTTCCCGGTCCTTTGCCAGGAAGTCCCCGGATTCACAGATGGGGCCAACGATATCGGCCACTATGGAACCATCCTGATCCTTGCACACCGCTTGCACACCGTGGAATGAGCCATAGAGGGACGGTCGCGCGAGATCGTTCATTGCGGCATCCACGATGACGAAATTCTTCTCTTCGCCTTTCTTGGTGTACAGGCATTTGCCGACCATGATGCCGGCATTTCCGACCAGATTGCGTCCCGGCTCGAAAATGAGATGAAGGCCCATATCCCTGGTTTCCTCGACAATCGCCCGGCCGTATTCCGCCGGGAGAGGGGGGGCCTCTTCATCATAGGTAATCCCGAGCCCCCCGCCAAGGTCGAAGTAGGTGAGGCGGATGCCGGCTTCCTCGAGTCCTGCGATGAGGCGCTTGAGCTTCCTGATTGTATCCACGAACGGGGAAATTTTGGTCAACTGGCTGCCGATATGGCAATCGATGCCGATTACCTCGATGTGGGGCATGGCAGCTGCTCGCTTGTACTGGTCCAGGGAACGTTCGATATTGATGCCGAATTTGGCCTTCTTCAATCCAGTTGTTATGTATGGATGGGTTTCCGGGTCCACATCCGGATTGACCCTGATGGCGATTCCGGCCTTCGTGCCCAGGCTTCCGGCGATCTCATTGATCCTGTCCAGTTCCTCTTCGGACTCCACGTTGAACATCAGGATTCCGGCCTTGAGGGCATATTCTATCTCGTCGTCCTTTTTCCCTACGCCGGAGTATACTATTTTCTTCGGGTCGATTCCCGCTTTGAGCGCCCGGTACAACTCACCCCCGGAGACGATATCAACGCCGCCGCCGAGATTGGCGAAAGTCTTCAGCACCGCGAGGTTTGAATTGGCTTTCATGGAATAGCAGATGGTGTGGGGAACGGCGGCAAAGGCATCATCCATGGCCCTGAAATGACGCTCCAGAGTCGCATGGGAATAGATATAGACCGGCGTTCCCGCCTTGGCCACAATATCCTTGACCGCCACCTCTTCAGCGTATAGCTCATTACCCCTGTATTGAAAATGATGCATCGCGTTCCTCCGGTTAATCGTGAAATTTCGTATGGACCCGGTATTTATGAGTGTTAAGAGAATTTTTGTATCATAGGGATTTGATAAAGTCAAAATATTACGGGCGGCGCGTTGGCCGTCCGTATTGTCAGTCTTCCGGAAGTTTCAGCTCACCGAAAACGCTATTGGACGGCTCGCTCTCGACCAGTTCCCCATCGACCCTGGCAACGGCTTTCACGACATAGAAATACTTTCCCCCGAGTTCAAGGGACTTGTCTTCATACCGGGTCACAGCGGCCGGCATGGTGATGAACGGGTCGAAAGGCACATCTCCCTGGGCCCTGCCGCGATATATATTGAACCCTGCAAGCACACCCTGCCCGGACAGAGGAGACCCGGTCCACTCAAGAACCACGCCTGATTCTGCTGAAACCACCTTGAGCACAGGGGCGACTGGAGGAGTCACGAGCTTTCTTCTCACCTTGTTCGAATCATCGCTCATGGTTCCATCTCTCTGAAATGAGACGGCCTTATACTGATAGGTATTTCCCGGAACCAGTTCGGCATCGGCAAGGCAGTAAAGGCTGCCGAAACGAAGGATATCATTCGGGTATTCCAGGTCTATGGTCCGCAATAACCGGTATGCGGTCGGACATTCCTCACAATCCTCGGAGGGAGGCAGCACTTCCCGCCTGAAAACCCGGACTCCGGCAAGATCCTTCAATGGCCTTTTCGCCTCATCCCTGGAAGGCGGTGACAGGCACAGCAGGAACCGGCTGCCAGTCTGCCGTACCTTCAGATCGGCTATCGGGCCGGGGGCAAGGGCATCCGGCGACACCAGCGGCCCTTTTTTGCCGCAGGCCGTCAGTGCCAGAATGATCCCCATATAATAAAGCATCTTTTTCATTGTTTCGCTGTTTCCTCGAACCTCGAACTTATTCCCGTCCCGCCTTGACCCTTTCTATCTCCGCCTTCACCCTTTCCAGGGCCGTACCGCCCGTTGCCTTTCGTGCATTGACGCTCGCCTCAAGGGTTATCGCCTCGAAGATATCGGCTTCAATGCTTTCGGAAAAGTTTTTCCAGGTCTCCAGGGTGAGTTCGGGAAGGTCGGTGCTGTTTTCCACGCAATAACGAACGGCCTTGCCCACGATCTCATGGGCATCGCGGAAGGGCAAACCTTTTCGCACCAGGTAATCCGCCACATCGGTAGCTGTCGAGAACCCCCTGGCTGCCGCCGCCCGCATGGTGCCGGCGTTGACCTTCATCTCGCGGATCATGTCGGCAAATATCTTCAGGCTCCCCTTGACGGTATCGATGGTGTCAAAGAGAGGCTCCTTGTCTTCCTGCATATCCTTGTTATAGGCAAGGGGAAGAGATTTCATGACAGTCAGCAGGGCCATCAGGTTGCCGTACACCCTGCCGGTCTTTCCCCGAACAAGCTCCGGCACATCCGGGTTTTTCTTCTGGGGCATTATGGAAGAGCCGGTACAGAATGAATCTGACAGTTCGATGAAGCCGAATTCGCTGGTGGACCAGATGATAAGCTCTTCGGAAAAGCGCGACAGATGCATCATCAGTATGGAAGACGCGGACATGAACTCAAGGGCAAAATCCCGGTCGGAGACAGAATCAAGCGAATTTCTGGTCACCTCGGGAAACTCGAGAAGTTCCGCCACATATTCACGATCAATGGGAAAGGTCGTGCCGGCAAGCGCGCCGGCTCCCAGGGGAAGAGCGTTCAGACGCTTCAGGCAGTCTTCCATGCGTCCCCTGTCGCGACCGAACATCTCCACATAGGCCATCATGTGGTGGGAGAAAAGAATCGGCTGGGCTACCTGCAGGTGGGTATAGCCCGGCATGATTACACCGAGGTTGCGCTCCGACTGGAACAGCAGGGAATCCACCAGCTTGTCGAGGAATGTGCAGATCTCTCCCAACTCATCCCTCAGGTACAGGCGTATATCGACAGCAACCTGGTCGTTGCGCGAGCGGCCGGTGTGGAGGCGCTTCCCCGCCTCTCCGATGCATTCGGAAAGGCGGGCCTCGATGTTCATATGGATGTCTTCCAACGACACCGAAAAATCGAAGGAGCCGGCTTCAATCCGGGCGAGAATATCCTCCAGCCCGCCGACAATGGAGTCGGCATCGACCGTTGCTATGATGCCCTGCCTGCCGAGCATCCGGGCGTGGGCGATGGAACCGCGTATATCCTGGTGATACAGCCTCTTGTCAAACTCGATCGAAGCGGTGAATTCTTCTACGAATCTGTCGGTGGGCTGGGTAAAACGCCCCCCCCACAGTTTATCCTTGGACATGAAAATCTCCTGGCCTATTTCTTTCTGCCTGCCTGCATCATGGAACGGATACGAAGGCGAAGGGCATTGAGCCTGATGAAGCCTTCGGCATCCTGCTGGTTGTAGACCTCGTCCTTTTCGAAGGTGGCGAATTCGGGGTTGAACAGGGAATCGGTGTCGGACTTGCGGCCGACGGTACGGCAGTTCCCCTTGTACAACTTCACTCGTGCCACGCCGTTAACGGTTTTCTGGGATTCGTCGATCATGGTCTGGAGCATCTCGCGCTCGGGAGCGAACCAATAGCCGTAGTAGACCATTTCCGCATAACGAGGGATCAGGGAATCGCGTATGTGCATGACCTCGCGGTCCATTGTCACCTGCTCGACGGCCATGTGTGCCTCACGAAGGATAGTCCCGCCGGGGGTCTCGTACACGCCGCGGGATTTCATCCCGACGTAGCGATTCTCCATCAGGTCGACACGGCCGATGCCGTGCTGGCCGCCCAGGTAGTTGAGGTGGGCCAGAAGCTGCGCCGGCGACATCTTCTCCCCGTCAACCGCCACCGCGTTGCCGCTGCTGAACTCGATCTCCACGTACTGCGGCTTGTTCGGGGCTTTCTCCGGGGATTTGGTCAGCACATACATTTCCTCCGGGGCCTCGGCCCAGGGGTCTTCAAGAATCCCGCCTTCGAAGGAGATGTGCAGCAGGTTGCGGTCCGACGACCAGGGGCGCTT
This sequence comes from Geobacteraceae bacterium, assembly GCA_017861285.1. Taxonomy (GTDB): domain Bacteria; phylum Desulfobacterota; class Desulfuromonadia; order Geobacterales; family Geobacteraceae; genus CAIWTU01. The sequence continues at coordinate 6,934 of JAGFXO010000102.1, forward strand.
CTTGGTAACCGGCACGGGGATGCCGTTTTTCTTTGCATAGTCCAAAAGGGCCTGGCGGCTGTTCAGGTCCCACGTCCGCCACGGGGCAATGATGGTAATGGCAGGGTTGAAGTGATAGCAGGCAAGTTCGAAACGGACCTGGTCATTGCCTTTGCCGGTCGCGCCGTGGGCTACGGCATCGGCTTTCTCGATCCGGGCAATCTCCATCTG